>CAMUDX010000024.1 GCA_947087745.1 uncultured Clostridium sp.
TCTATATTTTATTAAAATCTTCTTTATTTTTTCCCCAGATTATTTAACTCATATACCATTTTACACTATCCAGAAATCTATAAAATTGACTATTTCATAAAAATTTGTTACAATAATATTAAGTTGGCAAATAGTCAGCAAATAAAATACACAGGAGGGTGCAATACTATGGAAGCACTTGAAATCAGCGTAGGAAACTTTGAAAAAGGAGGCATGAAAGTATCAGATTTTTTGAAGAACGATTTCACAATAGGAAAATGGACATTCAGCTGGAAGAATGAGAAAAAGCTGTATGTCAGTTCAAGTGAAATCCTTGGACAAGATGTAGAATGTCTTGTACGGAATGCTACACAGCTAGTTTTCAAACTTGCAACATGTCCCAACGGAAATGGTCAGTGTACTGTATGCATTGGGGAAGATGGGGATGAAGTCAATATTGCTATAAACTGGTTCATACATGACAGCCCTAAGTTAATTGGTTGTGAAGAGAAACAAGAACTTAGGGCAGACGACAAATAACCCATGATGGGCAGATGAGAGTTTTTATATCTCATCTGTTCTTTTTACTTTCAAAGAACATTTGTCAAAAAAAGAATGTCCCTATAACACACAACAAAACAATGAAAAATATTGACAAAAAGCCCAAAAATAGTATAAAATAAAACAAGTTAGAAAAGAGGAAAAGTAAGAATGAAAGCAGAAATAGAAAAACAAAAAGAATACATAGAACAAGTAAAAGAAATAAACAAAAACAAGAAGTTAAAATACATAATACAAACATTCGGATGCCAACTAAACGAAAATGATTCAGAAAAATTATCAGGAATGGTAGAAGAAATGGGGTATAAAAGAACAGAAGATGCAAAACAAGCAGACTTAGCAATATTTAATACTTGCTGTGTAAGAGAAAATGCAGAAGACAAGCTGTTTGGAAAGCTAGGGGAATTAAAAAAAATAAGAGAAGAAAGAGGAACAATTATAGCAATAGGTGGATGTATGATGCAAGAAAAACACATAACAGATAAGATACAAGAATCATACCCATATGTAGATATAATATTTGGAACACACACATTACATAAGGTACCAGAAGACATCCATAAAATATTAGAAAAAAGAAGAAAAATAAAAGATGTAATTGATATAGATGGAGAGGTATATGAGGGAATACCAATAAAAAGAGATAGCGACATAAAAGCATCAGTAACAATTATGTATGGATGCAACAATTTTTGCAGTTACTGTATAGTACCATATGTAAGAGGAAGAGAAAGAAGTAGACATCCAAAAGACATAATAGAAGAAGTAAAAGGATTAGCAAAAGAAGGGTATAAAGAAATAACACTATTAGGACAGAATGTTAATTCTTACTTAGTAAGTGAAAATTGGAAAGAAAATGGAAAAGAATACAAAGGAATAAATTCATTTGCAACACTAATAAAAGAAATAAACAAAATAGAAGGAATTGAAAGAATAAGATTTGTATCACCACATCCTAAGGACTTTACAGATGATGTAATAGATGCAATTGCAGAATGTGATAAAGTATGCAAATTAGTACATTTACCATTACAATCTGGCTCAACAAACATGTTAAAAACAATGAATAGAAGATATACAAAAGAAAGTTATTTAGAATTAGTAGAAAAAATGAAAAAAAGAATAAACAACCTAACACTATCAACAGACATAATAGTAGGATTTGCAGGAGAAACAGAAGAAGACTTTGAAGACACATTAGATGTAGTAAAAAAAGTAGGATTTGAGCAAGTATATATGTTTATATATTCCATAAGAGAAGGAACACCAGGAGCAAGGATGGAAAATCAAGTACCTGAAGAAATAAAACATAAAAGATTTGACAGGCTAAAAGAATTAGTAGAAAGTCAAATAGAAGAAAATAACAAAAAATACATAGGAACGAGACAAAAAATATTGGTAGAAGGAACTAGCAAAAATAACGAAGAAATGTTAACTGGAAGAACAGATAGTAATAAGGTAGTTATATTTAAAGGAAAAAGGGAAGATATAAATAAGATTATAGAATTAAAAATAGTATCAGAACATATGTGGTACTTAAAGGGAGAAAAAGTATAATACAAGCAAGAAAATTATCAGATGATAAAATATGGGATATATATAGAAAAATAATGAATGGAGAATCGCTTACTAAAGTTGCCAAAGAAATTACAATAGATAGAGGAACATTAAGAAATTATATAGAACAAGTAGTACTAACTAAGTTATCAGAAGAAGAAAAACAGAAATTTATTAAAAAAAGTAATAGTAATTTTAGAGGAAATTCAACAGGAGAAGGTAGAAAAGGAAGAGACAAAAAGAAAAAACAATTACAAACAGAAGAATATATAACAGCTAGGCAAGAAATTCAAAAAACCTATGGAATAAGTGATGAAATATTAGATGTATTATTTAATAAATTAAGAAGTAAAAAGAACACAAGTTATAATCAAGGCACATTTATAATCAAATTTGTAGAATTTTTAGATTATTTTTGTGAAAAAGGGATAACAGCAATGCAAGTAGTAGATATGATTATGAGAAGACCACAAATCTTTACTGCTGATATAAGAAATACAATTAATCCAATAATAGAAGCATTAGAACAAGAACATAAGAATGGAGAAGGGGCAATAAAAATATATGAAAACCCCAGTATAATAACAAGATGTAAAAGAAAAATCGAAGAAACAAATAAAATGGAAAATGGAAGTGATAAAAATGGCAGAATATTCACCAATGATGCAGAAGTACCTGGAAACGAAAAATAAATATAAAGATTGCATATTATTTTACAGACTAGGAGACTTCTATGAAATGTTCTTTGAAGATGCAATAACGGTATCAAGAGAACTAGAATTAACATTAACAGGAAAAGACTGTGGACAAGAAGAAAGAGCACCAATGGCAGGGATACCGCATCATGCAGCCGAAAACTATGCTGCAAGATTGATAGCTAAGGGGTATAAAGTAGCAATATGTGAGCAACTAACAGACCCAAAAACAACAAAAGGAATAGTAGAAAGAGGAGTAATAAGGGTACTAACACCAGGAACAATAGTAGAATCAAACATGCTAGAAGAAAGAAAAAATAATTATATAATGTCAATATACAAAAGTGGAATATATTTTGGATTAAGTGTATGTGACATATCAACAGGAGAATTTTACACGACAGAAATAAAAGAAACAAACAATTTTGAGATGCTATTAGATGAAATAGCAAGATTTTCACCAGCAGAAATAATAGCAAATAAGATGTTATATAGTTGTGATGAAGAAATGGCAAAAATAAAAGAAAGATTTGACATATATGTAACACAATTTGCAGAAGAACACTTTGCAGAAGAGATAAAATCAGAAATAAAAGATAAATATGAATTTATAGATAATAGCAAAAAAGCAGTAAATAACTTAGAGGAAAAAATATTAGCAATAGCATCTATAAATTCACTAATAGAATATCTAAACGAAACACAAATGACAAGTTTAGAACACATAAACAAAATAACAATATACAACGCTTCAAAATACATGGCATTAGATATAAATGCAAGAAGAAACCTTGAAATAACAGAAAAATTAAGAGACAAAACAAAAAAAGGAACATTATTATGGGTATTAGACAAAACATCAACCTCAATGGGAGGAAGAATGTTAAGAAGATGGCTAAATGACCCATTAATAGACACAAATGAGATACAAAATAGGTTAGATGCAGTAAAAGAACTAAAAGATGATATGATATTAAGAGGAGAAATAATAGACACCCTAAAAAAGGTATATGATATAGAAAGACTAGCAGGAAAAATGGCATATGGAAATAGCAATGCAAGAGATATGATATCATTAAAAAATTCTTTGTATAAATTACCAGAAGTAAAAAAGGCACTATCAGTATGCAAAACAAATTATTTAAAAGAATTATATGAAGAATTAGATGAATTACAAGACATACATGAATTAATAGAGGAATCTATAGTAGAAGACCCACCAATGACAATAAAAGATGGAGGAATAATAAAATTAGGTTATGACCCAGAAATAGACAGACTAAAAACAGCAACAACAGACGGAAAGAGTTGGCTAGTACAATTAGAACAAGAAGAAAAAGAAAAGACAGGAATAAAGAATCTAAAAGTAGGCTTTAACAAAGTATTTGGATACTATATAGAAGTAACAAAGTCTTTCTTATCACAAGTGCCAGAAAGGTTTATAAGAAAACAAACTTTAGCAAATGGAGAAAGATATATAACAGAAGAATTAAAAAAGATAGAAGAAGAATTATTAGGAGCAGAAGAAAAAGTAATAGATTTAGAATATAATGCCTTTGTAGAAATAAGAGGAAAAATAGCACAAAATGTAAAAAGGCTACAACAATCAGCAAGAATAGTATCGACATTAGATGTAATATGTTCATTTGCACAAGTAGCAGAAGATATGAACTACTGCATGCCAACAATAGACAACAGTGGAATAATAGATATAAAAGGAGGAAGGCATGCAGTAATAGAAAAAATGTTACCATATGGAAGTTTTGTAGAAAATGACACATATTTAGATAAAGAGCAAGACAGATTATCAATAATAACTGGACCCAATATGGCAGGAAAATCTACATACATGAGACAAGTAGCATTAATAACACTAATGGCACAAGTAGGAAGTTTTGTACCAGCAATGCAAGCACATATAGGAGTAGTAGATAAGATATTTACAAGAGTTGGAGCATCAGATGATTTAAGCATGGGGCAAAGTACATTTATGGTAGAAATGATGGAAGTAGCACAAATATTAAAAGAGGCAACAGAAAACAGTTTAGTAATATTAGATGAAATAGGAAGAGGAACATCAACATATGATGGACTTTCAATAGCATGGGCAGTAGCAGAATACATATCAGATAAAGAAAAATGTGGAGCAAAAACTTTATTTGCCACACATTATCATGAATTAACAGAATTAGAAGAAAAATTAGAAGGAGTAAGAAATTATTCAATTGCTGTAAAAGAAAAGGGAGAAGATATAATATTCTTAAGAAAGATAGTACCAGGTGGAACAGATGAAAGTTATGGAATACATGTAGCACGATTAGCTGGAGTACCTAAAACAGTAACACAAAAAGCTAATGAAATTTTAAGAACACTAGAAAGAAAAAGTATATTATCGAACAAAAAGACTACCGAAAACAAAAAGGCAGTAGAAGGACAGTTTGATATGTTCAATTATAAATTAGCAGAAATTGCACACGAAATAGACAAGATAAATTTAAACGAACTAACACCAATAGATGCATTAAATACATTAGTAAAAATAAAAGAAAAAATGAAATAATGCTTTACAGAAAAAAGTAAAGACATAAAGGAACGGAAAATATGGAAAATCTAATAAGAAATGAACTTTTTAAGTTAAAAGATGATAAATACAAAGAATTTCATAGTTCATTATGCCCAGGAGTAGATAACATAATAGGTGTAAGAGTGCCAGTACTTAGAAAATATGCAAAAGAGCTAGCAAAAAACAACTGGAAAGAGAATTTTAATCAGATACAAAATGATTATTATGAAGAAATAATGTTACAAGGAATGATAATAGGAATAGCAATAAAAGATATAAAAGAACTAAAGATATATTTAGAATATTTCATTCCTAAGATAGATAACTGGGCAGTGTGTGATGTATGTTGTGCAGGATTAAAAATAGCACAAAAAAACCAAGAAGAAATGTGGAAATTCTTACAGAAATATCTTAAATCAGACAAGGAGTTTGAAATTAGATTTGGAATAGTAATGTTATTAGATTATTACATAAACGAAAATTACATAGATAGAATATTGAAAATATTTGATAATATTAAAAGTGATTTTTATTATACTAAAATGGCGGTAGCGTGGGCAATATCAATTTGCTATATAAAATTTCAAAGTGAGACAGAAGAATATTTACAAAATAACAATTTAGATGAATTTACATATAAGAAGTCTATACAAAAGATAAAAGAATCATATAGAGTAAGTAAAGAACAAAAGCAAAAGTTAAAAGAGAAGGTAGAGCAAAGAAGTAAAAATTAGAATAGTAATCATAGTAAAGAGAGGTTATAATTAAATAATGAATAACAAAGTTACAGAAGTACAAATAAGAGCATTTTTACAAGAAATCTTTACAGAAGAAATATATGAAGAAGTAGATACAGAAATGGGAAAGAAAATATATATGCCACAAAGCATAAAAACATTAACAGAAGTACCAGTAGTAAATAGAATGAACAGGATATTACAAAATGGCTCTAATATATATAGTACAATTTCTATGATGGGAACAAGAATGCAACACTCAAAAGGAACATATGAGTTAATGCTGGAACTATTAACTAACTTATGGCAAGAAGATGCAGGATTCAAACAAAGAATAATAAAAAATAAACAACAAAAATATATAAAAGCAATTTTAGTAAAAGAACTGCTACATGATATAGGACATGGGGCATTTTCACATACATTAGAGACAGTATGCAGTTTACCAAGGGGAACACACGAAAAAATAGGAAATAGACTAATATTAGAAAATAATGCATTAAAAGATGCATTAAATATTATAGAACAAGGACTTCCAGAGACAATTATAGAATTAGAAGAACAAAATGTTTTAGGGATGGAAAGTTTATGTGCAGGGCAATTTGATGTAGATAGAGCAGACTTTTTATCAAGAGATAATTATTTTATAGGAAAAGATTATAAAAATTCTAATATAAGAAATCAAGAATTAATTCAAGCTATAAGAATGAGACAATTTAGGGATGAAAGTGGAAATACAAGATATATACCAGTTTTAGGAGAAAGCCAAATAAATAATGTTGAAGACTTCTTACAAAATCGTTATGATAATTATATAAAATATTATCAACAAAACGAAAAATATATGGATGAGCAAATATTCAAACTATTTGGAATGGAAGTAATTAAATTGCCTGAAGAAAGTTCTTTAAAAAAATACCTACAAAGTATTAAGGGAAAAGACCCTGATAATATAGATTTAGTTGAATACACTAGTTTTGATGATATAGAATTTTTAAAAGAAGTAATTAAAATAATTAAAACAACTAAAGATGAAAGAATAAAAAGAATGGGGTTAATGACATTACCACAATTAGAAGCAATTCCAGGATTATACTATGGAGTTATGATAAATTCTAACAAAAGTACAAGTGTGGATGAGCAATTATCAGAGTCAGATGAACAGTTTATAAGAGATATGAAGGACATGGAAAGATTAAGAAAAGAAAAGGCTAAAGGTGGAGATTTTAAGAGACAAAATTACTTATTATTAGATACAGATAGAAAAGATGAAGTAACATCATTTTTAAGAAGAATACAAGATAAATTAATGGAGAATGGAAGTCAAAATAAAAGCTTAAATGGGATACAGGTATGGAGAAATAAAATATATTTCTATAAAGATGAACCAAAGGAAGCAATTTATGTATTAGCACAAGATGGAAAATATTATGAATATAGTAAGCATCCTAATAGAACTAAATCTATTGAAAGTACAACAAAAGCAGGATTATGTGTTATTTTACCAGAGTTAGAGATAGATGGGTATGATACTACTCAAATAGACAGAATTAAACAAGAGGTTAAGGCATTTAATGCAATGAAAGAAAAACAGAAAACTGATGCCCAAGATAAGGGATAACAAAAACAGAGTTAAAAATATTTTAACTCTGTTTTTGAACAGAAGAAGTTCGCTTATCATCAAAAGAACGAGAAGATTCGCAAAGTTTTTCATATTCTTTACATTTAATTTTATAATCCATTTGCATACACAAATATTTATAATAAGTATATGCTTGTTCATATTGAGCAATAGGATTAAACATAGGATCTTTATACATCTCATTATCAGGCATATCAAATTGTGTAAAAGGCGGAAAATTAGAATAATCCATAGAAAAAACCTCCATAATAAAATGTATTAAAAAAGACAAAAAATATGACTATTACGAAAACAAATAGTCATATTTTTGTCCATATGTGTGAACACTAAGAACTCTATAATTTTCATCAATATCAGATTTAGAAAAAGAAATTTCAATATAATCTTTAGGTAAAGCATCTTTAATAATATTGCCCCATTCAATAATACAAATTCCAGAAGAAAAATAATCTTCGCCACCAATGGCATAGAATTCATCAGAAGAAGACAATCTATAAACATCAAAATGAAAAATATTTATATCATTAGTATTATATTCATTAACAATTGTAAAAGTAGGACTAGAAATTTCACTTTCTAAGCCAAAAAACTCAAGAAAACCCTCTGTAAATTTAGTTTTTCCAGAGCCCAAATCTCCATTCAAAACAATTACATCTCCTGGCTTAATTTTAGAAGCCAAGTTTTTAGCAAAATTCATGGTATCATTTTCAGAATGAGAAATATATTCAAAATCAATCATAATCTACACCGCTTTCTTAGGATGGCAAAGCCATCATTTTTAAATAAAGTTTACTATAAAAATAAATAAAAATCAATCAAAAGTTCTAAAAGAAAAAAATAAAGCATATAAATATAAAAGGGGGAAATAGGAAATGCAAATAATAAAATGGACAAGTTTAATGCTAATATTCCTATTAGTTACTCTATTAGGAAACATAATAGCTAAAAAGTACGAAAACAGAGTAAAACAGCTAAAAGAAATAAAAGTAATATTAAACATGATAGAAACAAAAATTAAGTTTACACAACAACCCTTAACAGAAATATTCAAAGAAATAGTAAGTACTGAGAAAAAGAATAGAAGTGTAAATATAATATTTAAAGAAGCAAGTCAGAACATAGAAAATAAATCTTTTGAGCAAGCATGGAGTGAAGCAATAGCCAAAACTAAGGAAAAGTTAGACTTATCAGAAGAAGATATAAACATAATAGAAGGAATGGGGAAAACATTAGGAACGACTGATATTGAAGGACAAGTAAAAGAAATAGAAATAGTAAAAGAATTTATAGACAGTCAAATCCAGAAAGCTGAAGAAGAGAGAAAGAAAAATGAAAAGATGTATAAAATGTTAGGAGGAATAGCTGGAATTGGAATAGTAATAATTCTAACATAATGAAATATTAAAGTATAAATGCAAATAAAATATACGAAACTCATCAATAAAATAAGGAGAAGGAGGATATGTTGGAAATAACTAACATAAATTAAAAATATGGATATAAATTTATTATTTAAAATAGCTGCAATTGGAATACTAGTAGCAGTTTTACATCAAGTATTAGTAAGAGCTGGAAGAGAAGACCAAGCAATGATGACTACGCTAGCAGGTCTAGTAATAGTATTATCAATTGTAATAAAAGAAATAAGTACTTTATTTGAAACTGTAAGAACACTATTTAATTTATAGAAAAATCATATAGCAAAAGATATTAAATGTAAAAGTCACACAAAAATGAGTAATGGGAGGGGGAATATGGAAGAAATAATAAAAATAGTTGGTGTAGGAATAATAGCATTAATCATAATAATTATAATGAAACAGTATAGACCAGAATTTGCAATATATATATCAATATTAGCAGGAATACTAATAATGTGGTTAGTATTTGGTAAGTTAAGTGAAATAATAAATCTAATACAATCAATAACAAGTAAAACTAATATAAACAATAAATATTTAAGTATAATATTAAAAATAACAGGAATAGCGATACTAACTGAATTTGCAGTAAGCATATGTAAAGATTCAGGAGAATCTTCAATAGCAAACAAAATTGAAATGGGAAGTAAAATAGTTATTATATCGATGTCAATACCTATAATATCATCATTACTAGAGGTGATGATAAATATTTTACCATAATAAAAATAGAAATTATCCTAAAAAAGTGTGTCAAAAAGAACGTCCCCGTGACACATAGAGAGGAATATTAAACAAATGAAAAGAAAGATAATAAATATAATTATCATAATAATATTAATTACCATTATTGATATAACTAATATGAAAACTGTATATGCAATTGTAGAAAATGATGTAGAAGTAGATAGCACTACACAGAATAATAAAATAAATATAGATACAAGTACCATAGATGAACAAAAGGAACTATTTGGAATATCTGATTTTGTTAAGGAATCGCAAAAATACAGTGGAGATTTTTTTAAAGATATAGACTTAACAGATACATTAAGCCAAGCGATAAGTGGAAAGATTGATAACAACACAATATATAAAAAAATACTAAGTCTATTTGGAACAGAAGTTAGAAGTAGTATAACAACACTAATAAGTATATTAATAATAATTGTTATACATAGCATATTAAAATCCATAAGTGATAGTTTAGAAGATGATAGTATATCAAAAATCATATATTATGTTCAATACATATTAATAGTAACAATAATCATGTCAAACTTTGGACAAGTTATAGAATTAGTAAAAGAAACTGCACGAAATCTAGTAGGATTTATGAATTCGTTAATACCAATATTAATAGTATTAATGACATATACAGGAACAGCAATAACAAGTAGCTTAGTTCAGCCTGTATTACTCTTTATGATAAATTTTATTGGAAATATAATACAAAATATCCTAATACCAGTTGTGCTGGTAGTAACAGTTTTAGCAATAATATCAAAAATATCAGAAAGGACACAAATAGTAAAAATCACAATGTTTATGAAGTCAAGTGTTACATGGTTTTTAGGAATAATACTAACTCTATTCGTAGGAATATTATCACTTGAAGGAACTTTAACAAGCAGTGTAGATGGAATAACAGCAAAAACAACGAAAGCGGCAGTATCATCACTAATACCTGTAGTCGGGAAAATATTAGGAGATACAGTAGATAGTGTTTTAGGATGTGGTGTAATCTTAAAAAATGCAGTAGGTGTAGTAGGAGTAATAATAATAATTGGAATATGTGTAGTACCTATAATAAAACTGGGGACTTTAAGCATAATATACAACTTAGCATCAGGAATAATAGAGCCAATAGCAGATGAGAAAATAGTAAAACTATTAGAAGAAATGGGAGGAATTTTTAAACTGTTATTTGGAATAATATGTGCATTGTCTGTAATGCTTATTATAGGAATTACTCTAGTTGTAAAAATATCAAATAGTGGAATGATGTATAGATAGGAGGCAATATGGTAGAATTTTTAAGCGATTGGTCTGGTCAACTAGTAGTAGCAATTATAGTAGGTAGTATATTAGAAATGCTGGTACCTAAAGGGAAAAACAAAAAATATGTAAAGATGCTGACTGGAATATATATAGTATTTTGCATAGTATCTCCGTTTACTAAAATAAATGAAAGTTTTTCAGCAGATAATATAGATGAAACAATAGATAAAATTGTTACACAAAATACAGAAGAAGTAGACCAAACATCAATGGATGTAAGATTAGAACAATTATATATTGAAGAGGTAGAAAAAAATATAACAGAAGATTTGGCAAATATAGGGTATAAGGTAATGAAATGTAAGATAGAGGTATCATTAAATAATAAGGTAAACAAATCAACTATACAAAGTATTAATATAAAAGTAAAAAAATATATAAGAAAAAATTCGTCATCAGAAATTGAAAATATTGAGGGTGTGGAAAAAGTAGATATAAGTATAAACAATAAAGAAAAGGAAGATACTACATATATAGAAAATGAAGACATAAATAAAATAACAAGTTTTATTTTAGAGAAATATGATATTGAAGAACGAAAGATACATATTTCAGGATAGGAGGAATATAATGTTTGGTGAGAAACTAAAAAATGCTTTAAAAGAAAGTGGAGAGAAAAACAATAAAAGGCAAATAGAAAATATTGTATTTTTAATAATAATTTTAATAGTAGTAGTAATAGTTATAAACAAAGTATGGTCAAAAGATGAGGATAAAAGTAAATTAAATGATAATAATGATGACAAGGTATTAGCACAATCTATGGATACAAATGTAGGCAATACAGAAAAAAATCAAAGCTCTAATTATTATAGTTTACAAGAAAACTTAGAAACAATATTAGAAACTATGGAGGGCGTAGGGAAAGTAAAAGTATTAATAAATTATTCTGAGACAAGTTCTGTAGTTGCAATGTACAATGAAACTGTAACAGAAAGTTCAACACAAGAAAAAGATACTTCAGGAGGAACACGAAGTGTAACAGAAGTAGATACGCAAAAAGAAATTGCATATTCAGAAGCGGGTGGAAATTCTGCACCTATAACAGAGAAAGTCATAATGCCAACAATAGAAGGAGCCATAATTACTGCTGAGGGGGCAGAAAATGCAACTGTAAAAGCAAATATAATTTCAGCAGTAGAGGCAGTAACTGGACTGGCTACACATAAAATACAAGTTTTCAAGATGGAAAATGTAAATTATTAATACATAGCTATTAAAAAACCGAAACTAAGAATTACTAATGCATAACTTATCAATATCCATTGAAAATAAAAAAGATTCTAAATAGAATTGTTTATTCTATTTTATACATATAAGAAGGGAATGAAATCTAATGAAGATAAAATATAAAAATCAAATTATAATATATGTAATTGCTTTTATGCTAGTTACAGCTGGATATCTTAACTATACAGAAAGAAATACTGTAGAAGTAAGTTCAGAAAATAACCAAAATAGAACAGATGAAAATATAGGGGATGCAAAACTTGTAAATAGTAATGATACAATACAAGAAGATGACAACAATGAAGAAGATAAACAGAGTAAAAATGATGAAAAAGTTTCAGACAATGAGAATGATTTGAAAAATGAAAAAGATTTGAAAGAACAAAATAATATAAAAGAAACAAATAATCAAACAGACTCAAAGAATGAAAATAATAAAGACAAGAATGAAACAGTAACTACAAACAGTGATAAAACAAATAGCAGTGATTACTTTACAAGTTCAAAAATGGAAAGAGATAACATGTATTCACAAATGTTAGAAAACTATCAAAAAATGCTTAACAATACTAATATTTCTGAAGACCAAAAATCAATAGCTAGCCAAGAGATAAAAAGTATTAATAATACAAAAAATTCTATAATGATTTGTGAAAATTTAATTACAACTAAAGGCTTTGAAAATGTAGTGATTTTTGTAAATGGAGATAGTGTAAATGTAGTTGTGAAGTCAAATAAACTAGAGCAAGAACAAGTTGCCCAAATCCAAAATATTATTACTAGAGAGATAAATACAGAAATTGAAAATATTCATATAATGACACATTAAACTTTTCATTTGATTGACGAATGCTATATAATAATGTATAATATTAATTATGTCAAACATGACAAATTAGAATATTTCCATTGAAAATTATCAAAGGAGGATTTAACCATGACATTCAGTCGGAGAAGGAAGTATATACCAGCAGCAATGATAACCTGCACAAATTGTCATCGGCCATTTGAAATTACACCATATGATGACATAAAAAGACTTAATCGTTGGAAAGGAGACAAGGAAAGATTTGTTAAATGTTGCATATGCAATCACTACACTCATGTAGAAAACTACATTTTACAACATTTATACCAATAATCTAATAGTCCGAAAAAAGTACATAAAACTCTAAAATGTTTTATGTACTTTTGCATTATTTTTCAGTTTTTCTTGCAAAGTATAAAATATTATGTTACTGTATAGATATAGTTAAAAACTCCTTATCACATATACGATTTTAAAAATAGCTGTGGTAACTGTATTAAGAGTTAGAATTACGTTATAGATTTCGTGTACACATCTATAGCATTTTAACATTTTTTTATTTAAATTGATAATTTATCTAAATTTTTACATATATGATTTATAAATTTAGGAGGGAATCTAATGATAGAAGCAAATATAATTGATTTCAAGATTAAAAACAAAAATTTTTATTGTTTGTGGTATTCTGATAAAGAAGAGATGTTTGTAATCAATAAGAAAAAATTAATATACTTTAATAATATATTAGAGTTAAAGGAAAGATACGATAACATATATAAAATTGATAAAAAGATTGTTACATATGACATAGACCAAATTATTAGAACATGTAATAGTAATGATAAGTTATTTGATTATAAACAGATAATGGATTTTTGGAATATAATTTCAGACTTATCTAAAACCCTAAAAACTGATTTTTATGGTAATTCTAGAGAAAAGATAATAGATAATGTATACAATAAATTATTTCGTAGTCTAAATTTGCCAATTGTAACAGAGCCTGGAAAAGAATACAATCCAGTTTGGACAGAAGAAGAACAGGATGTTATTAAAAAAATGCTAATTGATGGAATTAGCTTACTTTATAATATATTCTCTGATAATACACAGTAAAGAGTAATATAAGGAATGATGCAATCTAACAATGAAATATAAATTAGAGAGAAGCTAAGTAACTAATGATACTTAGCTTGTTTAATTTCATAAAATACAATTTAAATAAAAAGAAGTTGCAATATAGAGTACACAATTCATACAAAGTATGTTAAACTATATGTGTAAATTATATAAGAATAAATCATTATTGTATCCAAAGGAACATTATTATGAAAATATTTTTGTGTCAAAAACACATCCCAATGACACAAAATAGATAAAAAATGAATAAATAATAATAGTTAGAAAAAAATAAAAAAAGAAAGGATAATGAGATTATGGATA
Source organism: uncultured Clostridium sp. (assembly GCA_947087745.1). Taxonomy (GTDB): domain Bacteria; phylum Bacillota; class Clostridia; order TANB77; family CAG-508; genus CAG-269. Next base: position 14,698 of record CAMUDX010000024.1, read on the forward strand.
AGTCAGAGCAATTTAAAAAATACAGAGAAAAACACAAAGAATTTCATTATAATAATTATACAATAAGAGAAGATGAAAAAGATATATATATAGAATATGAATTCGAAATACCAGAATTAACAAAGTTTAATCCAAAATTAAGAATAAAAAAGAAAGAATTACCATTTAAAGAATTAGAAAGCGAATATGTAAAAAATATGGTATTCCACATGGGAATGGTAGAATTAATAAGCTGTTGGAAAGTAACATGTTCACCAAAAGTAATAATAAAATGTGGATATATTAATGAAGAACAAAAAAAGTGGTGGAAAAAGTTATATTTTAATGGATTAGGGGAATTATTTTATACAAATAACATAAAAACAGATATAGAAGAATTCATGACAATAGAATGTACAGGTTTAGAAAACGAAAATAAAATTGAATATAAAGAAATACAAGAAGAATTTAGTGGATATATAGTACCAATAGGTGGGGGAAAAGACTCAGTTGTTACATTAGAAACAATAAACATGAATAAGCAAAAAGATTATTGTTTGATAGTAAATCCAAAGCCAGTAACATTAAAATGTGCTGAAATTGCTGGAATAAAAGATAATAATATAATAGAAGTTTATAGAGAAATTGATAAAAATATAATAGAATTAAATAAAAAAGGATATATAAATGGGCACACACCATTTTCAACAATGCTTGCATTTCTATCGTATTTTGTAGCATATTTATTATCAAAAAAATATGTAGCACTATCAAACGAAAGCAGTGCAAATGAATCAAATGTAAAAGGAGAAAAAATAAACCATCAATACTCAAAAAGTTATGAATTTGAATGTGATTTTGATGAATACTCAAAAAAATACTTAAAAGCACCAGTAAAGTATTTTAGTTTTTTAAGACCACTAAATGAATTACAAATTGCAAAGATATTTTCAAGAAAAGAAAAATATCATACTACATTTAAAAGTTGCAATGTAGGAAGCAAAGAAAAAGAGTGGAAATGGTGTTGTAATTGTGCGAAATGTTTATTTGCGTATATAATATTAAGCCCATATTTATATAAGGAAAAATTAATAAATATATTTGGTGAAGATATGTTTGAAAACGAAAAATTATTAACAACATTTTTAGAATTAACAGGAAATGGGGAAACAAAGCCATTTGACTGTGTAGGAACATTTGAAGAAGTTAATTTTGCAATAAGTAAAACCATAGAAAAATTAGAAGATAAAAAAGAAAAATTACCATACTTATTAAAATATTATAAAGAAAATTACAATCTAGTAGATACAAAAGAGGATATTACACATAGATACAACGAAGAAAATAATTTAAATCAAGAACAAAACAAGATATTAAGAAAAGAGGTATTCTTAAGTGATAACTAATTTAATAGAATATTTAAAAAATAAAAAAATACTTATATTAGGATTTGGAAGAGAAGGTCAATCCACATATAAATTAATAAGAAAATATTTAGAAAATCAAATATTATATGTAGCAGATAAAGAGAAAGAATTTCAAAAAAAATGTGAAACAATAAAAAATGATGAAAATATAAAGTTTATAAGTGGAGAGAAATATTTAGAAAATTTACAAGAATATGACATAATAATGAAAACACCAGGAATATCATTTGCAGGAATTGATACAACAAAATATGCCAATAAAATAAAATCACAATTAGAATTATTATTAGAATTTTATAATAATTTCACTATAGGAATTACGGGAACGAAAGGAAAAAGCACGACGAGTTCATTAATTTATACAGTATTAAAAGAACAGAATAAAAAAAGTATGTTACTAGGGAACATTGGTGTTCCAGTATTTGATTATATAGATTCGATAGAAGAAGATATGATATTAACCTTAGAAATGTCTTCACATCAATTAGAATATATGAAATTATCTCCAAACATAGCAATATTATTAAATATATATCAAGAACACCTAGACCACTATGAATCATTTGAAAAATATATTGAAGCTAAGTGCAATATATTTAAATATCAAAATGAAAAAGATTATTTAATATATAATTATGATAATGAAATATTAAATAAATTTATAAATAATACAAATGAAAAAATATATAAGGTTAGTTTTAATGCAAAGGAATCTAGCAATATTTATTTAAAAGAAAATAAAATTTATTATAATGAAAAATTAATATATGATATGGAAAAAGAAAAAAGGAATTTATTAGGTGATTACAATTTAAATAATATAATGTTTGTACTTGCAGTTTCAGAAATATTAAAATTAGATATTTGCAAGACAATAAGTAGTATAAATAATTTTAAAACATTAGAGCATAGACTAGAATTTGTAGGAAAATATAATGATATATTATATTACGATAATAGTATAGGAACCGTACCTATAGCTACAATAGAGGCAGTTAAGGCATTAAAAATGGTAGATACATTAATAATAGGAGGTATGGATAGAGGAATAGATTATCAAGATTTTATAAAGTTTTTAAATGATAGTGACATTAATAATATTATATGTATGCCGAAAACAGGTCATGATATTGCGAAAGAAATAAATAAGGACAAAAGTTACATTGTATATACTTTAGAAGAAGCGGTAGAACTAGCGAGAATGGTAACACAAAAAGAAAAGATTTGCCTTTTATCACCAGCGGCTGCAAGTTATGGATATTTTAAGAATTTTGAGGAAAAAGGTAATCTATATAAAGAATTGGTTAAGGAATAAAAAAGATAAATAATATGGAGAAAAGGAAAGAATTAATGGATAAAGCTATAATAAAAAACAATGAATATATAGTAGATATAATAGATAATGGAATAGATGGAGAAGGTATTGCAAAAATAGATAACTTTACTATATTTATACCAGGAGCAATAAAGGGAGAAAAAATAAAAATAATAATAGTGAAAGTACTAAGTTCATATGCATATGGAAAAATATTACAAATAATTAAAAAGTCAGATAAAAGAATAGATGTTGATTGCTTCACATATAAAAGGTGCGGAGGATGTAATCTTAGACATATAGATTATGATGAAACATTAGAAATAAAACAAGTTATTGTACAAAATTTAGTCGATAAAAATTTAAAAACAAAAGTAAATGTAAATAAAACTATTGGAATGGGAAATCCATATCATTATAGAAACAAATTGCAATATCCTGTAGGTATAGATAAGAATGGAAAGCCTACTATTGGAGTATTTGCAAATAGAAGTCATGAGATTATTAATATGGAAAAATGCTTTATACAAAATGAAAGAGCAGAGATGATTGCAAAATATGTATTTAATTATTGGATTGAAAACAATCTAGGAATATATAATGAAAGTACAAGAAAAGGTTTACTTAGACATATAGTTGTGAAAGTTGGAATTAGAACAAATGAATATATGTTAATTTTAGTTTTAAATGGCGATAAATTTAAAAACGAATCAAATTTTATAAAGTTAATTACACAAAAGTTTCCTCAAATTAAAACTATTATTAAAAATATAAATACTAAAAATACTAATGTAATATTAGGAGAAGTGAATAGTTCTATTTATGGGGATGGATATATCATAGACATTTTAGGAGATTATATATTTAAGATTTCTGCACATTCTTTTTACCAGGTTAATCCAGTTCAAGCAGAATTACTTTATAATATTGGTATTGAAGCAGCTAAATTAAGTAAAGAAGATGTGGTATTTGATTTGTATTGTGGAATTGGTACAATTTCAATGTTTATGGCCTCTTTCTGTAAAAAAGTTTATGGAATAGAGATTGTTGAAGAGGCAATTGATATGGCTAACCAAAATGCTAGTTTAAATGGTATTTCGAATATTGAATTTTTTGCTGGTGATGTGGAAGTCGTTCTAAATGAACTTATTAATGTAAAAAATATTATTCCTGATGTTATCATGATTGACCCTCCTAGAAAAGGGTTAGATAATGTTTCTATTGATAATATTTTGAAAATTTTGCCCGCTAGAGTTATATATATTAGCTGTAATCCTGCTACTTTAATTAGAGATTTGTCTTTTTTGGAGAATCATTATTGCATTTCTACTATTCAACCTGTTGATATGTTTCCATGGACAAGCCATGTGGAATGTGTAGCAGTGCTACAACTAAAACAAGACATGTAATACTTGATTTTGATATAGTTTCAGAGATTATAACTTTTGAGGAGAAAGGCAAATTTGGAAAAGAAAAACATCAAAATTTAGGTGTGAAAGTTAAAGTAGTTGCCGATATGGTAAGTGGAAACACATAATTTATTTTTTAGAAAATCGAGCGAAGTGTTTGAAATATTGGATAATTTGAGATTGTATCTACAGTAAGCATAATAGGTATAGGTTATATTGGTTAGTGGATATGTAATAAAGTTAGTTATTTCAAGTATTAGAGAAAATTTATTAAAATGAGTTATAGAGAATCTTTATAAAATTAGGTGTCAGTAGATATGTGCTGATGTCTATTTTTTTATAGAACGAAAAATTGAAAAAATTTGTAATATGAATTTTTATAGCACGAAAATTCAAGAAAATTCGTGCTATAACATTTGCAATCCAATTTTAATCTCCAATAAAAATAATATCAAGAGTAAATAAACTCGTTATTACTCGCTCTTGACATCATTTCTATTGGAGGTTTTGTGGCAATTAAGCAAATGTAAGGATAAATATGTTTTGTAAATATTGGCAAAACACTATGAAAAATTGTTGATTTGTGATATAAAGAAAGAAGACTATGAGAGGAGAAAAAGTAACAATGAATAAAGATAAAACTGATATTACAGTAGAAACATATGACAATATAGTTAAAGAATATATTTCATATTTTCAGACAAAAAATTTAAATGGAAAAGTACAATTTCAAAAAGAAATAGATTTTATATGTTCTAAATTAAACAATGGTGCAAGAATTTTAGATGTAGGATGTGCAATTGGAGATTACGCAAAATATTTGACAGAAAAATGTAACAACAATTTCGATGTTATAGGAATAGATTCTTCTAAAAATATGATAGAGGTAGCAAAGTTAAATGCACCAAAAGCAAAATTTGAGGTAATGGATATTAGAAAATTAGAATTTTCAAAAGAAACATTTGATGTCATAATATGTTTTGCCACATTAATTCATGTAAATGATAATGAATGCATCAAAATATTAGATAAGTTTGATGAAATTTTAAGAAAAGATGGATTAATTGCTATTAATGTTATGGAATGGTTAAATGACGAAAAGGAAATATTTGAAGATGAGCCATTTAACCCAAGATATAAGACATATTTTAATAGATATAAAAAAGAATTTTTTATTGAATATTTTAAAAATAAAAATTATACTATACTAGAATTTTTTGATAATCCATTGTTCAATTCTTCTAAAGTAAAGGGAAGAGTGGCTGATGCAAATCAGTTCTCGATAATGGTAAAGAAAAATGAGGAATAGTATGTATAAAAAAGGAATGTATTATGAATAAAGAAATTGAGAAAAAATATTTAGTAAAGCAAATGCCTAATTTAAAGAATATAAAACCAATTAGATATGAAAGATATTATATAAATGATAATATTGATAATCAAATAAGAGTTCAAAAGAAAGCAGACAAATTCATATTAGAAACCAAAACAAAAATTAGTGATATGGAGTACAAAAAAGAAAAACAAGAAATAATAGAAAAAGAATTTCTAAAACTAATTAAAGACTGTAAAAAAGTAATTATAAGAGATAGTTATTTAATAAATGAAAAGCCTAATATAACGATAAAGATATATCAGGGAATATATAAAGGATTAATAAGAGCAGAAGTAGAGTTTAATAACGAATATGAGTATAATAATTTTGAAATTCCAGAATGGTTTGGAAAAGATATAACTAATACAGAATTAGGAATGGATGCTAGATTAATAAAATTAGATAGAGAAGACTTTTTAGAAATATTAAGAATGGAGGAAGAAAATGAGTAAAAAATCTATTATGATTGATATGGATGAAGTAATTGTAGTAGGAAACTTCTCAAATTATTTAATTGAATTTTTAGGAGAAGTAGACTTTGAAAAATTACATAGTCAGTATAGACAAGATTTAATAAAAGGTAGAGAAGAAGAATTTAGAAAAATATATAAATATAAAAATTTATATAAAAACGATAATGGAGATTATGTTGAGCCACTACCTAATTGTGTAAATACAATCAAAGAATTAAATAAAAAATACGATGTTTATATTGTTACAGCATATATTTGGAAAGAAGATGTAATTGATGCAGCTACTAATTTAAAAAATAAATTTGAATATTTGCATTATTGGTTTCCTTTTATTGATACAAATAATTTTATATTTATGACTAATAAAACGAAAATAAAGTATGATATAGGAATAGATGACAGAGTATCAAATTTAAAAAATTGTGATAAGAAGTTATTATTTACAGAGTTTAGAAATAAAAAGCTAACTGATGAAGAACTTGAAAACAAAGAAATAACACGAGTAAATAATTGGTTAGATGTAAAAAAGGAATTACTATAACAGGAAAAAAGCTATATTATAAAAAATTAAGAAAGAGAGTAAATATGATAAGAAATATAATATTTGATATAGGTGGAGTGTTGCTTGATTACAATCCAAAAACATATTTAGACAAACTAAATATAGAAGAGAGTAAAAGAAAAGAGCTAAACGATATAATTTTTCATAATCAGAAATGGAAAGATTGCTTAAATGGATTTATAACTAATATTGAATTAATAGAATATTTAGTTAAGGACAATCCAAAATATAAAAGTGAAATAGAACAGATACTTAGCAAAGAAAACTTGAAATATATGTTACCACCAAAACAAGAGATGATAGAATATTATAAAACTTTAAAACAAAAGGGATATAAAATATACTTGTGTTCAAATATAACAAAAGATACCTATAACTATATTAAAGATAATTTTGAAATAATACAAATAGCTGATGGTGGAGTATTTTCTTGTTTTGAAAATATAAGTAAGCCTAATGCTGAAATTTATCATAAGTTAATTGGAAAATATAATTTGAATATGGAAGAATCAATTTTAATCGATGATACTAAAAGAAATATAATAAGTTCTAATGATATTGGACTAAAGGGAATATTATTTGATAATATTGAATATATAAAGGAAATTTTGAAATAAAGGAGGAAGAGAAAATGGAATTTAATATAATAAAAGTCGATGAAAAAGACAAAAATATAATATATAATTTAATGCAATTATATACATATGAGCTTAGCTTTTTCGAAGATGAAACTGCAACATTCACAATGCTAGATTCTGGATTATATGTAATGAATAAATATGTTGAAAGATATTGGCAAGATGAAAATAGACATCCATATATATTAAAACATAATAATGAGTTAGCAGGTTTTGTTTTACATAGATATAATGAAGGAAATATGAATGAAATAGCTGAATTTTTTGTTCTTAATAAGTATAGAAAAATGGGGGCAGGTACATTTATGGCAAATAAAATGTTTGAGTTATATAATGGAAAATGGGAAGTTAGAACATTAATAAAAAATGAAAGGGCTCAGAAATTTTGGAGAAATACTATAAGAAATTTTACAAACAATAATTTTGAAGAAAAATATATTAGAGACAATTCAAGGCTAGCTTTTTACTTTGAAAGTTAGTTTAAAGCACGGATTTAATTAGATTTCCGTGCTTTAAAATTTTATAAAACAGAAAATAAATAATAGTATAAAGGAATTTTACCACACAAAAACAAATGTTTGACAATAAGATAGAAATATTATATAATATGAAAAAATAATTAAGGAAGTGATAATGTGAATTTAACAGAATTAAAGAAAGAAATTATAAAAAATACAATAGAAGGTTATAAGGTAAAAACTAAATTCAGTTCATGTGATTTTTTAGTGCAAATCGGAGGATTTATTATAATTGCGAAACCAATTTGTTTAGAAAAAGAAGTAAGATATGAATTTATGTTAGATACACAATTTTTATCCAATAAAGAAATTACTTATGAAGAGTTACTCATGATAAAAAGTATTATTGATTTATTAAATAAAAATAAGAAGTTAGCTTTATCAAGATTGAAAAAATGGACAATTGAAGAATACATAGAAGATAAAAGACAAAGAGAACTAAGAAGTCAGCAAATGTTAGAAGCACTGAAGAGTGCTTTTGTAAATAGAACAAAACGTATATAAGGAGGTATTTTTGTATGAATGATAATAACAAATTAGAAACAATTTCAAATCTCTTTGAAGGAAATGAAATAAGAAGTGTCTGGGATTCAGAAAAAGAAGAATATTATTTTAGTGTTGTAGATGTTATTAAAGCTTTAACAGACAGTAATATTCCTAAAAGATATTGGTCAGACTTAAAAAGAAAGTTAACAGAAGAAGGAAGTCAGTTGTACGAAAATATCGTACAACTGAAAATAAAGTCTCAAAAAGATGGAAAAAGCTATTTAACAGACACTTTAGACACAAAAGGTATTCTGAGATTAATAGAAACTATACCAAGTTCAAAAGCAGAACCATTTAAATTGTGGCTTGCTCAAATGGGAAATGACAGAATAAATGAAATTTTTGATCCAGAAATTGCTATAAATAGAGCAATAGATTATTATAGAAGTAGAGGATATGATGACAAATGGATTGAAGCACGATTAAAAGGTATTTTAGATAGAAAAAAATTAACAGATGTATGGAAGGAAAATGGAATTAAACAAAATTATGAGTATGCTATATTAACTAATGAAATATATCAAAGTTGGTCAGGAATGAAGGCAAGTGAATATAAAGAATATAAAAATATTAGAAAAGAATCATTAAGAGATAATATGACAGATGTTGAAGTAGCTTTAACTGATTTAGGAGAAATTGCAACCCGTGAACTAGCAAAAAAGCATAGACCACAGGGACTAAAGGCAAATAGAAAAATCGCTAGAGCAGGAGGAGAAGTTGCAAAAACTGCACGTAATGATTTAGAACAAAAACTTGGAGAATCAATTATTAGTAGAAAAAATGCTCTTAATTATAAATATTTAGAAGAGAATAAAAAGCTAGATAGCGAAAATGATACAAATGAAGAAAGTTAAATCCTATTAGGCAATTCTAATATGCTTTATAAAATCAAGTCAAGGTTAAAATGAATGTACTATCCCATGACTTGATTTTAAAAGCACATTATTTTTTCAGCTAACAGGATTTAAGGATAAGTATATTTAATTAAGTAGACATAAACATATTTAATACAAGTGAACTTAAGTGAATACTAAAGGCAGGAAAGCGAGTGTTCACACATCGCTTATACATATTGAAGGGCAAGCCTTCAAGAGTTAATAAAGAAACAAAAATTTTAAGCAAATATGATGTAAAAATTCACCGAGTGAACTGGCTGAAACCTGCTATTCTTCGTTTAAAATTGAAAATGGTGAACTAAAATATTAAAAAAGTTCACTAAATGTACTAAATTTTATAAAAATACAGAAATTAGTTCACCAAGTGTACTCAAATTTTGTTAAAATTTTAAATAAAGTACACTAAGTGAACTTAAAATAGTAGCATTTTTGTTATAAATATGATATAAAATAAATTATATGAGGAGGAAGAACATGTTAAAAGAGAGATATGAAAAATGGACAAAAGAGTTTATGGAATCGTGGAAAAAATTAGACTGGAAAAGAACATTAGAAACATTAGACAAGGATGTTGAATACTATGAAAATCCAATAGATAAACCATGTGCAAATTTTGAAGAAGTAACAAATTTGTGGAATGTAGTTGCAGATAATCAAAAAGATATAAGTTATAAATTTGATATAGTAGCATTTAATGAGGAGACTTGTATAATAAATTGGCAAATGACTAGAACAATGACAAAAACAGATACTAAACAAGAAATAGATGGAATTTTTCAAATATCAATAAATGCTGATGGAAAATGCACATATTTTAAACAATGGAGATTTACAAAATAATAATTGGAGGTAGTTAAAAGATGGAAGAAAAGAAAATTGTTTTAATTACAGGAGGAACAAGTGGCATTGGTCTTGGAACAATAGAATTTTTATTGTCAGATAAATCATTATGGACAACAGGCTCAATATATCTTGTAGATGGTGGTAAAAGTATATAGATAATTTCTAAGTACACTAAGTGAACTAAACATTCAGTTCACTTAGTGTACTTATGCTTAACATAATACAGATAGAAAAAAGGGAAAAAAACGGGAATTGAACTTTATAGAACACCATAATATAATCGTATTATCAAAAGATGTAAAACAATCAAGTCAGTCGAAGCTAGCCGACTGGCTTTTTCTGTTGCCTTTTTTGAAATTTAAATCAAGTTAAGGAGGATTTTTATGTTGTACGAAATCAAATTTGATAATACGAAAAATATCAAACTAAATAAAAATATTTTTAATTGCAGTATAAAAATAGCAATACTAAACAAAACATTCAATGCAGGAATAATCAAAGAAAAGAGATATTTAGAATTAAAGCAAAATATCCTACAAGAATACAATTTAACTCATATAGGTATTTGAAAATTTAATATTTTGATGTATAATAAGCACATAAAGATTCTCTAAACTTGAGAAAGAGAGGTTAATTTGAAAGTACAAGTTATAGAGAAGAAAAAAGGTCGAATTAATAGAACAACAGGAGAAGAAATAAAAGGAAATTTAAGAGTATGTGCCTATGCAAGAGTAAGTACAGAAAAAGAAGAGCAAATAAACAGCTATAATTCTCAGCTAAAGTATTATGAAGAAAAGATAAAAAGTAATAGCGATTGGAAATATGTTGGTATTTATGCAGATGAGGGAATAACAGGAACACTAGACTATAAAAGAGATGGATTTATGAATATGATGCAAGATGCAACACAAAACAAATTTGATATGATAATTACAAAATCAATATCAAGATTTGGAAGAAACACAGTTGATACTCTAAAATATGTAAGACTACTAAAAGAAAAAGGAATTGCTATTTATTTTGAAGAAGAAAGAATAAATACTTTAGAAATATCAGGAGAAATCATGCTAACAGTATTAAGTGCAATGGCACAACAAGAAAGCGAAAATATATCTTCTCATGTAAAACTAGGATTACAAATGAAACAAAAAAGAGGAGAATTAATTGGATATAATGGATGTTTAGGATATGTATATGATAAAGACACAAAAGAAATCTCAATCAATTATGATGAAGCAGAAATAGTAAGATATATTTTTGAAAGATACTGCCAAGGAGTAGGTTGCACAACAATAGCGAAAGAACTAACCAATATGAAATACAAAACTCCAACAGGTAAAAAGAAATGGCACGAATCAACAATAAGAGGTATTTTGAAAAATGAAAAATACAAAGGAGATGTCTTACAAGGAAAAACATATACAACAGATCCAATATCACATAGAAGAGTAGTAAATATGGGAGAAGAAAACCAATATTACATACAAGAACATCATGAGCCAATCATCTCTGAAAGAATGTTTAATCAAGCACAAGAAATTTTACAAAAACGAGGAGGAGTACGAGGCTCTGGGAGAAGAAAAGGTAATTTTAGTAGAAAATATCCTTTTAGTAGTAGATTATATTGTGGTTTTTGTGGTAGTTTGCTAACAAGAAGAAATTGGCATTCTGGAACAAAAAATAGTATTACAGTATGGCATTGTATGGAATTTGTAAAACATGGAAAAGAAAATTGCCCAGATTGTAAAGCTATGAAAGAAAACATAATAGAAGAAGCATTTACAGAAAGTTATAAATTACTATGCAATAACAATAAAGAACTAGTCCAAACATTCTTAAACGAAATGGAAGAAATTATACAAGAAGAGAGTAACGAAAGTTCTATTAAAAGACTAGAGGAAGAAAAGCAAATATTAAAAGAAAAGATAGACAAGCTAATTGATTTAAACTTAAATGGAACAATAACATTAGAAACTCTGCAAGAAAAGAAAGCAAAACTACAAAACAAAATAAA
>CAMUDX010000025.1 GCA_947087745.1 uncultured Clostridium sp.
GCAATAGGTTTATAGGTAAATTCTCTAACTAAAAACCTAAATACATTATACAAGGGAGGATAATATGATAAAAAAAATAGAATTACCTTATCCATTAGATGCATTAGAGCCATATTATGATAAAGAAACATTAAGAATACATTATGAGATATTATATACAGGATATGTAAACAATACTAATAAGACACAAGAAAAATTAAAAATTGCAAGAGAAAAAAATGATTATGAAAACATAAAATGTTTAGAGAAAGAATTAAGTTTTCAAGGATCTGGGGCAATATTGCACCAATTATTTTTTGAAAACCTAGGACCAGCTATTCCAACAAGTCCTAATATAGAACTAATGGAACAATTAAATAAAGACTTTGGAAGTTATGACAAATTCAAAAATCAATTTAATGAAGCAGCAAAGACAGTAGAAGCATCAGGTTGGTGTTTGCTTGTGTGGGTTCCCAATTTTAAAAAATTGGAGATATTACAATGTGAAAAACACCAAAATTTAACGTTATGGGGGTGTAAACCTTTACTTATACTTGATATGTGGGAACACTCATATTTTTTACAATATAAATCAAATAGAAAAGAATATATAGATGCTATGTGGAATACTATCAATTGGAATGCAGTAAATAAAAGATACAGTACGAAAATAGAAGAAAATTGAAGAAAAATGTAAAAAAATTTCTCATTTTGTATTGCAATTTTAATAAAATCATATATAATGAGTCTAAGGAAATTTTATGGGGTGATAAAAATATGAGAATTGGCATGCAAAACCAGAATGATAGTTCTAAACTAAATTATAAAATCATTGCAGTAGATGATGAAGAAGGAATTATAGATTCATTATCAGTATATTTAAGAAAAATAGGATATAATTTAGTAGGGGTTACAGACCCAATTGAAGCAATAGAAATGGTAAAACGAGAACATTTTGATTTAATGTTATTAGACTTTATAATGACACCATATCATGGAGACAAAGTAGTAGAAGAAATAAGAAAATTTAATAAAGAATTATATATATTATTATTAACAGGACACAAAGATTTAGCACCACCACTAGAGACAATAAAGAGATTAGATATACAAGGATATTGCGAAAAAAGTGATAAATTTGATCAATTATTATTATTAATAGAATCAGGACTAAAATCAATTGACCAAATGAGAGAAATAAAAAAGATAAATGATGAATTAGCAGAAGCATATGACAAGCTCGAAAAAGCATATTTAGAAAGTATACAAACGTTAAGATATACGGTAGAAGCAAAAGATCCATATACAAGAGGACATTCAGATAGAGTATCAGAGTATTCTGTTTTGATAGGACAAAAGTTAGGACTAGAAGAAGATAAGATAAAATTGTTAAAATTAGGAGGATTATTCCACGACGTTGGAAAAATAGGAGTACCTGATAATATTTTAAAGAAACCAGGAAAACTTACAGATGATGAATATTCAGAAATAAAGAATCATCCTTCAATAGGGGCACATATATTAGCACCAGCTACTATATTTCAAGAAATTATACCAATAGTAAAACATCATCATGAAAAGTATGATGGAAATGGATATCCTTCAAAACTAAAAGGAGAAGAAATACCATATTTAGCAAGAATAGCAGCAATTGCAGATACTTTTGATGCAATGACTTCAAAGAGGATATATAGAAATGAATTACCAATGGAAGTTGTAAAGGAAGAGTTCTTAAAAAATAAAGGTATACAGTTTGACCCAAATCTTGTAGATGTTTTTATTAATATTTTGGAGAATGATTATAGCAAAATAGAGGAAATACAACAAAAGTATATAAACGAAGTAGTAAGTATAAATTGAGTATAATAAAAACGACATTCAGAAATGAAGTCGTTTTTATTATTTGGCTGGGCTGGTGGGATTCGAACACACGCATGCTAGAGTCAAAGTCTAGTGCCTTACCGCTTGGCTACAGCCCAATATTAAAATATAGATATAAAATATCGCATACTGACACTGTAACTCGCTAAGCTCGAACAGTCTCAGCAGCTTGGCTACAGCCCAATATTATTTTATATGGGGTGGAGGATGGGACTCGAACCCACGGTCTCCAGTGCCACAAACTGGCGCGTTAACCAACTACGCTACATCCACCATTATGAGTCAGATAATTGTAAGCACTTCATTATTTTACTCTAAAAAATACCAATTTGTCAATAGATTTTTACAAAAATATGAAAAATATAAAAAAACTAGAAAAAGAGAAAATTAATATTATTATAACCAAAAAAGCAAAAATTATGTAAAAAAATGAATAAAAATGATTAATAATAAAATTGACAGTAACATATAAAAGTAGTAAAATTAAAAAAAATCGGAGAGGAAAAAAGATGGCAAAAGCAATAGTAGAAAAAGAAGAAATTAAAAATATAAATATAGATAAACAAACAGAAGAGAAAAAAGAAAAAACACCAAGAAAAATAGCTACTAAATCAAAAAACAAAAATACAAAGGAAGAAAAAACAGTAGCCAAAACACAAGACAAGGACACAAAATCGATAAAACCAAAAAGTACAACACGAAAGAAAAAAACAGTATCACTTAAAGAGACAGAAAGAACAAAAGAAGACAATACAACAACAGAACAAAAGAAAGAAAAAGTACAGAAAAAGACCACAACTACAGCTAAAATAAATAGTGAGGCTATCGATAAAGATACAAAAAAAGAAAATACAATAGAAAAAAAATCAGAAACAGAAGGATTAAAAATAACTAAAGAAAGCATTGAACAACTAAAAGAGAAAATAAACTTACATGAAAAGGTAAGAAAACTAGAAAATGAGATAATATCAAAACAAGAAACAATAAAAAAATTAGAAAGAGAGATAATACTTAATAAACAAGAAATTAATAAGATACAAAGTTTAGATGGAAATGTAGAAAATAAAGAGATAGAAGAAAAACAAATAACTACAAAAAAAAGTAAAAAGGGAATATTAATTCTAAAAAAGATATTAATAGCAATATTAATATTAGGTGTAATAGGAGTAAATACAGTATCCTTTTTATTTTACGGACCATACAAAGGATTTAGGGATTGGTGGATAACTACAGCAATGACAACAATGAGACACCAATACTTAGCAACATGGTTTTTCAGTCAGGAAATAATAGATGAAGTATTATCAAAAAATAGAGTAGAAGAAGTAGATGGAATAACCGATACGACACTAATAGTACCAATAGAAAAAAACAAAGATGATATTACATATAAAAACGAATATGAAAAACAAATATTATCCAAAGGTTTAAACAAAGAAGAATATAATATATATGAAGACACAGAAGACTATAGGATAATAAAAATAGAAGGAAAAAAATATAGTGGATATCTAGCGGTAATATATGATTCATCAAGAGTACAGGCAGTAGCATCAAAGGATATAGGAAAATCAGGACAATATCTAACAACTATGGTACAAGAAAATAATGCAATACTAGGAATAAATGGAGGAGGATTCTTAGATGAGGGATATAATGGAAATGGATCAACTCCACATGGAATAACAATAACAAAAGGAAAAGTAATATCAGCAAATAAATACTCAGGAGTAGGAGGACTAATAGGGTTTGACAACAAAAATAGACTAGTACTAGGAAAAATGAACTTAACACAAGCTAAAGCAATGAACATACGAGATGCAGTAACATGGGGACCATACTTAATAATAAACGGAGAAAAATCTCAGGTATTAGGAAATGGAGGCTGGGGAACAGCACCAAGAACAGCAATCGGACAAAGACAAGATGGAATAGTATTAATGTTAGTAATAGATGGAAGAAGAGCGACAAAGCCAGGAGCAGATATGAATGACCTAATAGAAATAATGGAAAGATATGGAGCATATAATGCAGTAAACTTAGATGGTGGAACTTCAAGTGCAATGGTAGTAGGAGACAAAATAATAAACGACCCAATAGACAGTTCTGGAGCACATAGAACTAGATATATATCAACAGGATTTATACTAACAAGAAAAGTTGAAGACTAGGGAGATACAAATCATAGAAAGGATTTGAGAATATGGGAATGGTAGTAGCTGTAGATGGACCAGCAGGAAGTGGAAAAGGAACAATAACGAAATTAGTAGCAGAAGAACTAAATCTAATATATATAGATACAGGAGCGTTATATAGATGTATAACATTATACATGATAAGAAATAAAATAGATTTAGAAGATACAAATAAAATACAGAAAATGCTAAAAAGCATAAATATAGAATTTAAAAAGGAAGAAAATTCAGATAAAGTATATTTAAATGGAGAAGAGGTATCAACAAAAATAAGAGAAAAGGAAGTAAATGAATTTATTCCACATGTATCAAATATAGTAGTAATAAGAGAAAATATAACTAATTTATCAAGAAAAATGGCAGATGGAAAGGATGTTATTATGGAAGGAAGAGACATAGGAACAAATGTATTTCCAAATGCAAAAATTAAAATATATTTAGACGCTACACCAGAAGAAAGAGCAAAAAGAAGATTAAAACAAAATGAAGAAAAAGGAATAAAAATATCATATGAAGATATATTAGAAAATATTAAAATTCGAGACAATAATGACAAAACAAGGAAAATTGCACCATTAAAACAAGCAGAAGATGCAATATATATTGATTCCACAAACATGACAATAGAAGAAGTGACAGAAAAAATAGTAAAAATAATAAAGGAGAAATAGGATGATAAAATTAGTTATAAATGGATATAATGGGAGAATGGGACAGACAGTAGCAAATGTAGCAAAAAATGATAGTGAAATACAACTAATTGGTGGTGTAGATAAAATACAAAAGCAAGATGATGTAAAAGTAGTAGCAGACATAGAAAAATTAGAAAACAAACCTGATGTAATTATAGATTTTTCAATACCAGAAGGAACATTTAAAATATTAGAATATGCAAAACTAAACAAAATACCAGTAGTAATAGCAACAACAGGATTTACTAAAGAAGAAGAAAATCAAATAAAAGAAATATCTAAAGAGATACCAATATTTAGATCATCAAATATGTCTGTAGATATAAATTTAATGTGCAAGATAGTATCAGAAGTTGCAAAAAAGTTAGCTGGAACTGATATAGAAATAATAGAAACACATCATAATAAAAAAATAGATAGTCCAAGTGGAACAGCACTAATGTTAGCAGATTCGATAAATAAAGCATTAGATGATAAAATGATATATGAATTTGATAGACATAGTAAAAAACAAAGAAGACAAAAAAATGAGATAGGATTTAGTTCAATAAGAGGAGGAAACATTGTAGGAGAACATACAGTACAATTTTTAGGAGAAAATGAAACATTTGAAATAAAGCACACCTCATATTCAAGTACAGTATATGCAGAAGGAGCAGTTAAAGCAGCTAAATTCTTAGTAGGCAAGATAAATGGATTATATAATATGAATGATATAATATAATAAAAGAGAATAAACCTTCAAGTATAAGCATAAAATGAAATAGCTTATATTTTGGAGGTTTAACATGTTTATAATACTAAATAAAGAAAAAATATACACCTATGTAATATCAATAGCAACAGTAGTCATGCTATTTGGAATAGCAAATATATTATACATTGGAGAAAAATCACAAAAACAAGAAATAGAAAGTAATCAGAATGTAGAAAGTAGCAAAGAGGTAGCAAGTAATCAAACAAGGAAATTGCCAATATATAATGTAGAAACCAAAGAAAAGAAGGTAGCATTTACTATGAACTGTGCATGGAGTGCAGATGATATTGACACAATATTAGAAGCACTAGAAAGGCAAAATGTAAAAATAACATTTTTCATTGTTGGAGAGTGGGCTGACAAAAATCCAGAAGCTGTAAAAAAGATATATGAGGCAGGTCATGAAATAGGAAGTCATAGTAACACACATCCACATGTAAACAATTTAAGCTATGAAAAAAATCAAAAAGAGATAGCGGACTCAGTAGAAAAAATAAAAAAAATAACAGGAGGGGAAATCAAATTATACAGAGCACCATATGGGGAATATAATAACACAGTGATTGAAGCAGTAGAAAAAGCAGGATATTATTGCATACAATGGAATCAAGATACATTAGATTATGAAGGATTAACAGGAAAAGAAATGTGGAAAAGGATAGAGAAAAAGTTGCAAAGTGGAGATATAATATTAAGTCATAATGGAACAGCACATACAGCAGACAGTATAGAAATGTTAATAAAGAACATCAAAGAAAAAGGATACGAAATAGTAAAAGTATCAGACATAATTTACAAAGAAAATTATATAATAAATAATAATGGAACACAGCAAAGTAAATAAAAAAGATATAAATGAATAAAATTACCACTATAGGAAAAAATAAAGGAGAATGTGTTAGTTAGTGAAAGGTGGTAAAGATATGTCATTTATAGGAATAATTGCATGTGAAAAACAAGTAAATGAAATAAAGAAAGTAGTATCTAAGCAAGACAAAGAAAAAGACTTACAAATAATAGCAATAAACAGCAAGAGCATAGAGAATTTAATAAATATAAAATTTGAAACAATAGTAATAATAGATTCAATAGATAAATTATATGATAAGATGGAGAATTTAAGAAAAATAATAATTAATGCAGAATATTTAATAATAAATACAGATCTTAACATAGAAAATGAAATATTAAATGACATAAAAATAAAAACAATAACATATGGATTAAAACAAAAATCAACAATAACAGCATCTAGCATACAAGAAGAAAGTATAATAATATGTATTCAAAGAAAAATAAGGAACATACAAGATGAAATAATTGAGCCAAAGGAAACAAAAATAAATATACAGCATAATAAAAAGATATATGAGATTTTGGCAATATACTCCATAATAATATTATATAATGACAGAATAAGTATAGATTTATTAGAAAATTTTAACTTTTTTTAAAAAAATTAACATTTTATGTAGACAAAACCAGGAAAATGAGTTATAATAAGAAAGTAGAAATTTTAAAAAAGAAAAAACAAGAAAAGATACACAGAAAAGATGAAAAGATAGGGAGGAAATAAAATTGGATACAAATTATTTAGAGAACAACTACTTAACATTAGTAGGGAAAGTAACTGGAGAAAAAAAGTTCAGTCATGAAATTTATGGAGAAAGGTTTTACGTTTTTAATTTATCAATACCACGTTTAAGTGGAAATGCAGACATAATACCAATAACAGTTTCAGAAAGAATAATAACAGATGAAATGTTAAAGGAAGGAAACAATTTACTTATAAAAGGACAATTCAGATCATACAATAGTTATGAGAATGAAAAAAATAGATTAGTATTAACAGTATTTGCAAAAGATATTGAAGAAGTAAAAGAAGAAGACAAAGAGCAAGAAGAAAATGAAATGGTAAAAAAAGAAGCAACAACCAATGAAGTAGTATTAATAGGATATGTATGTAAAAAGCCCATATATAGACAAACACCATTTGGAAGAGAAATAGCAGATTTATTATTAGCAGTAAACAGAGCGTACAATAAATCAGACTATATTCCAACAATAGCATGGGGAAGAAATGCAAGATTTTGCCAAGTATTAGAAGTAGGGGCACAAGTAAAAATAATAGGAAGAGTGCAATCAAGAACATACGAAAAGAAACATGAAGATGGAAGTGTAGAAGAAAGAATTGCATACGAAGTTTCAATTTGTAGTTTAGAAATGGTTAATCAAGGAGAAGATAGCAAAGAGCCAGCAGAAAATCAAGAAGCTGTGTAAAAAACAAAGGTTTATATGGAAATATCCCATATGAACTTTTTTGTGTCATGGGGACGTTCTTTTTGACACACTTTTTAATTATAATATGAAAATGCCCATAAAACATTAAAAAGTGTGTCAAAAAGAACGTCCCCATGACACAACTTGACAACGATAATATAAATGATAAAATAAAGAAAAAAACGAAAAGGGAAAGAAGAAATGGAAGAAATAATAGCAAAAAGTGAAATATTAAAAAGATATTTAAAATATCCAAAAGAAGAATTACAAATAATGAAAATGTATATAAAATTCAACTTAGGAAAAATATTAAACAGAACAGAAGAACAAAAGAAAAATGGAGAAATAAAGTTTAGAACAATAAAATCATGCTTAAATGAAAAATATGATTATATAGACTTCGTATTAAATTGCAAGTATGAAATTGACTTAAAAACATCAACTAGTATAAGTGCAATTAAAGAAGGAAAAGAAAACAAAATATGTGGAGAATGTAAATGTAAAAATTGTATAAAATCATTAATAGGAAATTTCTTATTTGAAATAGAGGAGATAAATAATAATTTAGAAGAGAAGCAAAGAATAAAACCAATAGAAGTAATAGACTTCATATTAAAAACTAAAGCATCTGAATATAAAGAAGTTGTATCTGATAAATTTTTTAATAACGTACAATTAATTGACTTAATGAAAATACAAGTAATTTTAGAGAATGATTTTATAAAAATGATAGAATTTAATAATGAAACAGGAATAGCTAAGTTTGAATATTTAGACATAACAGACAAAAAAGGAGAATCATATTATATAAACTTAATAACAGAATATTATAAAGGAAAAAATAAAAATGAACAATTAGAAATAAATGTACAAGATAAGAAAAAAATATATAATAAAAAAGGAAGGCAAGAAAAGGAAAAAATATACATAATATCAGCATATTATAAATATCTAATAGAAGTAGAAAAGATAGATATAATAGGTGGATTAAGAAAATTATTAGATGCATACAGAGTAATAGAAAAAATAAGCGTAAGATCAAGATATTACATATACAGATATTTTGCAAAAGTAGAAGAATTACCATATTCAAGAGAAAGTAAACACAAAATATTAGGAATATTTAATTATATATTAAACTATAACTTCACACCAGGGACACCTTATATACCAATAAACATAGCAATATATTCAAATGATAAAGAGGGTGTAGAAATAATAAAAACATTAATAGGTGAATTTATGTGGTATTTTGGATATTTAAGTGAAAATATGAGTTATTATGATGAATTTATGAACAATATCATATTAGATAAATATTCAATAAATAAATTATATTACTATAAAGCAGCTAATGGCACAGTAGAAAGAAAAAATGGAGTATTAATGCTACACAATTTCGAAAACATATTATACACAGAAAAATTAAACCAAAATCTAATATTAAATATATTAACAGATGAAATGGAAAAAAATAATAACAATGTGTGTACGATGTTATATGGAAATAAAGAAACAATAAAAGACATATTGGCAGAACATCCAAAATTAGGTAAGTTGTTAATAAATTTAGAATTAGAAATTGATGAATTAGACATAGACAAAGTATTTGAAATATTAATAAAAAAGCTAGAACAAACAGAAGAATTAGCAGAAGAAGTAAAAGAAAAAATATTCAAATATATAAAAAGTACATATAATCAAAGTGAAAACCAAAACATGGAGTATGTAAATAAATTATACCAAGCGATAATACTAAATAAAAATAATGAGTTTAGTAATAATGGAAAGAAAATGTTAGAAATAAGGGATATACCAGATGCATATAATACAAGAAACTTGCCAGAAATTATGAATGAGTTAAATGAATTAGTAGGGTTAAAAGAAATAAAAGAACAAATAGATGATTTAGTATATTTGTTAAAATTCAATCAAAAAGCAAATATAGACATATCAAGATTTAACTTACATATGATATTTACTGGAAATCCAGGTACGGGTAAGACAACAGTGGCAAGACTTATAAGTGATATTTTATATAATATTGGATATGTAAAACAAAATAAATTAGTAGAAGTATC
Source organism: uncultured Clostridium sp. (assembly GCA_947087745.1). Taxonomy (GTDB): domain Bacteria; phylum Bacillota; class Clostridia; order TANB77; family CAG-508; genus CAG-269. The sequence continues at coordinate 9,866 of CAMUDX010000025.1, forward strand.
ATCAAAAGATTTAATAGCAGAATATATAGGACAAACGGCAGGAAAGACATTTAATGTAATAAAATCAGCACTAGGAGGGGTATTATTTATAGATGAAGCTTATGCATTAAACGGAGAAGGAATGAAATATGGAGAAGAGAGCATATCTACTATACTAAAGGCAATGGAGGATTATAAAGATAAATTAGTAATAATCTTCGCAGGATATAAAGAAGAGATGGAAAAGTTTGTAAGAGCAAATATTGGACTATCCTCAAGAATTGGATACAAAATCAATTTCTCTGATTATTCATTAGATGAGCTAATTCAAATATTCTTAAATTTGTTAGAAAAGAATAATTTAAAAATAACAGATAAAGCAAAAGAAAAAGTAGAAGAATTGATACGAGACTCAAGCAAAATAGAAAATTTCGGAAATGCAAGATATATCAATAGCTTATTCCAAAGAGTATTAATAAACCATGCTAAGAATATTGATACAAAACCAGAAAATCAATTATATATAATAGATGAAGATGATATAAAAGATGATATGTTAGCAATAGATGCTAATAAAAGAAAAATAGGGTTTTAAAAAACTGAATCTAATACAGAAAGTATAAAAAAACCAAATTTGGAAATACTAACATAAAGTAAATCCAAAGGAGGTTTTTTTATCGTTAAAAATTTTGAGCGATAGAGAAAAAATTTCCTTACGAGAAAATTATGGCGAGTGTTACAAATTCTTGTGACAGCGTCACATAGAATTTGTCAAGGAGGTTTTTTATTTGATAAACAAGGTAGAAATATGTGGAGTAAACACAAGTAAATTACCAGTACTATCAAATGAAGAAAAAAACGAATTATTAAAAAGAATAAAAAATGGAGATGAAGAAGCAAGAAGCCAATTTATAAATGGAAATTTAAGATTAGTATTAAGTGTAATACAAAGATTTAATAATAGAGGAGAACATGCAGACGATGTATTTCAAATAGGTTGTATAGGATTAATCAAAGCTATAGATAACTTTGACTTATCACAAAATGTACAATTTTCAACATATGCAGTACCAATGATAATAGGAGAGGTACGAAGATACCTAAGAGATAATAATAGCATAAGAGTAAGTAGATCTGTAAGAGATTTAGCATATAAATCATTACAATTTAAAGAAAGATTTTTAAAGGAAAATAATAGAGAGCCAACAATACAAGAAATCGCAAAAGAACTAGGAGTAGAAAAGGAAGAAATTGCATATAGTTTTGATGCCATACAAGACCCAGTGTCATTACAAGAGCCTGTATATAATGATGGATCAGAAAGTATATTTGTAATGGACCAAGTAAAAGACACAAAGAATACAGACGAACTATGGGTAGAAAATATGACAATGATGCAAGCAATGTCAAAATTAAATGAAAAAGAAAGAAATATAATAGTGAGGAGATATTTTGATGGAAGAACACAAATGGAGGTAGCAGAAGAAATTGGAATATCCCAGGCTCAAGTATCAAGATTAGAGAAAAGTGCATTAGACCACATAAAAAAGACATATAAATAGTAAATAAAATCCTTTATCAGAAATCATTTATAAAATAAAAAGCAATATTTTATAATTTTATGAATAAAATAATAAAGAAAGTTTGAGATATAGTAAAAGGAGGAACAAATGGGAGATAAAGGATTAGATTTTAGGCATAAAGAAGTAGTAAATATAAAAGATGGAAAAAGGCTAGGATATGTACAAGATGTATGTGCAGATTTAGAATCAGGAATAATTACATCTATCATGGTTGCAAGAAAGAGAATAGATATAAGTTTAAAAAATGCTTGATAGAAAGTGGATATGTGAGTTTCACATTTGATAGAGTTCGTAAGAAAAAAGATTACGTTACAAAAAAGAATCAAAAAAGGACAGGTTATGTGGTAAAAGAGAAATATTGTTATGATATAGTTTGTAAAATAGAGTTATAGGTGAACAAGAGTATATGAAAATATGCTCTTTAAAAATGTGAAAAAATAATAGATGAAAAATTATTTAAGTTTTCTTAGATTATCCATCTTATCTCTAATTCTATCAGAAACAATGTTAGTTTCTTTATAATCAATAACATAAGAACCATTAGAAAGTTTTAGAATATCACCTTCTTTTGCATTAGATGGAATATTAGAAATAGGAATGTCTGTCATTTTCTTGGTATTTCTATTTTCTAAAATAGCAAAATTACCTTCAAAGCGGTCAAGAGTATATAGAGAGTTAGAATCTTTATCTAAAAAGTTCTTTAGTTCGTTTATAAAATTGTCTATAAAATTATTAGAACTATTTGAAGATATGCTTTTGCTTAAATTATTGAATAAATCAAAATTCATATTGAAGAACCTCCTTTCAAGGTAAAATATTAAAGTAATTATACATGCAAAATTAATATTTTTCAATGTTTATGTAAAAAAATGTAAAAAGATCTAATTTAGATTGAAAAAAGTAAAATAATGCAATATAATAATGAAAAAAGGAGAAACAAATGGAGAGAGATAAACGAAATCAAATATTAAAGAGAATTGCTAGTATAAGTATTTTAATATTATCAATTGTATTATTAGCACTAATTTCAAATATAACAGATAAAAATTTTGAGTATATAGTTGATGAATCAAAATTACAGATTATTTACTTTGATGTAGGACAAGCAGATAGTACATTAATAATGAATAATGGGAAAACTACATTAATTGATGGAGGCAATGACTCGGATGGAGATGACTTAGTAAAATACATGAAATCTCAAAAAATTTCTAAAATCGACACAGTGATAGCGACTCATTTACATGCAGATCACATTGGTGGATTAGATGATATTATAGATAATTTTGATATTGGAACAGTTTATATGCCAGATACAATAAATACAGATAAACAAGTAGAAGAATTTTTAGATGCAATGGAAAGAAAGAACCTAAATTATGAAGTACCAGAAGTAGGAAGAAAATTCAAAAATGGATTAGCAGATTGTGAAGTAATGTCTATTGATAATGATGCAAAAGATTTGAACAATTCATCAATAGTAATACAAATGAATTATTTAGAACAAAGTTATTTGTTTATGGGAGATAGCGAAAAAGAAGTAGAAAATTCAAGAGATTGGAATAAAGTAAATGTTTTAAAAGTAGGACATCATGGTTCAAATACAAGTAGTACAGAAAGATTTTTAAATCAAATAAGACCAGAAATTGCAATTATTTCAGTTGGGTTAAATAATAAATATCATCATCCAAGTACAGAAGTATTGAATAGATTTAAAAGTATAAATACAGCCATTTATAGAACAGATGAAGATGGTAGCTTATTGTTAGAAAGTGATGGAAAAGAAAACATGATTAGAAAGATAAAAGCGAAATATTAAAGAAAAATAAATTAAGAAGGACATATAAGAGTATGTTCTTTTTATGTAAAAAACAAAAGAACAAAAATTCGTAAAACTATTGAAAATATGTTTGAGATGTGATATAAATATAGAAGATAAAGATAAATTTTTACTATTTGAAAATTTTAATAGCGAAAGTTGGAAAAGAGGTAAAAAATGGAACAAAATAATAGGATTAAATTATTTGAAGATAAAAATATTAGAGTAGCATGGAATGAAGATGAGGAAAATTGGTATTTTTCAGTGGTAGATGTAGTTGGTATTCTTACTGATAATGATTATCAAAAATCGAGAAATTATTGGAAATGGCTTAAAAATAAGTTGAATCAAGAAGGAAGTGAACTGGTTAGTAATACTAACCAGTTGAAAATGAAAGCATACGATGGAAAATTAAGAGATACAGATGTAATGAATACAGAACAAATTTTAAGATTAGTACAATCAGTTCCATCAAAAAAAGCAGAAACATTTAAACTATGGCTAGCACAAGTTGGAAAAGAAAGAATTGATGAAGCTTATGATCCAGAAATTACAATAAATAGAGCATTAGACACTTATAGAAAAAAGGGATATTCAGAAGAATGGATAAACCAAAGATTAAAAACAATTGATGTAAGAAAAGAATTTACAGATGAACTAAAAAGAGTAGGTGTTAGTAAAAATAAAGATTTTGCAATATTAACAAATATGCTAACTGAGGTTTGGAGTGGATATTCTGTAAAAGAATATAAAAATTTAAAAGGTCTAAAAAAAGAAAATTTACGTGATAATATGACTAATATGGAATTAGTTTTAAATATGTTAGCGGAAACATCTTCAACAGAAATATCCAAAAGCACAAATGAAAAAGGAATCAAAGGTGCAGAACAATCAGTTATAAAAGGTGGAAACATTGCTAAATTTGCTAGAGAACAGTTGGAAAGAGAAACAGGGAAAAAAGTAATTTCTGACAAAAATGCAAAAGAAATAAGAAAATTAACAGAAGGAACTAATGAAGAAATATAATCTAAAAAAATTAAATTATTCAGATAGAAGGATATAGATTAATCGGTACCTTCTATTTTTATGCGAAAAATCAAATTAAAGAAAGTGAGAGTGATATTTATGAAAGGAGAAGAAATTATAGAATCAATTAAGAAAATTGAAAAAATAAGTAATGAAGTAGTGCAAACAAAAGAAAAAATAAAAGATGAGGAATTAGAAGAATACTTTTGTAAACTAGAAAAAGTAAGAATGGATATGTATGATGCAGTAATGCAAGAAAACTTATGGAGAGAATTTATGGAAGATGAAGTAACAGAATTTATTGACTATGACTACAGAGCAAAAGTAGAAGATGGCATATTAAAAATACATATTCCAGAAAAAATTCCACCAATCAAAAGGGGTGCAAATTATACTCGGAAAACGAATTACAAATAATATAGCCAGAATAACAAGAAAATATGAAGGACTATTTTATGATAAATTTACAATAACAATTATAAAAATATATGATAACACAAAAATATGGGATGCAGATAATAGAAATGTAAAACCAATTCAAGATGGATTAATACATGGAAGAGTAATCAAAGATGACAATATTTATTGTTCATGCTATATGGTACAAGGATATTATTCAGACAAACCATATGCAAAAGTTTATGTAGTACCAGCTAATGAAATTACAAAAATAATTAACAAAAAGATAAGATAAACATATATACAAATATGGCAAAATTTCAGCAAAAAAATTTAAACAAATTTTGCTATATTTGATTTTGTAAGAAATTAAGTAATACCAAGAGTTTTAATAGAAAATAACTAAAAAAATTGTCTAGGTAGAGGGGACATATACAATATGTGCCCTCTACAAGTGTACCATTTAAGGAAGGTACGATTAGAAAATTATGCAGGTGATTTAGATGAGAAGTGGAATGACATTGCAAAATAGAGATATAGAATTATTAATATTTTTAGGAAAGTATAAAATAATATCATTAGATAATGCGAGATATATTTATGAAACGAAAACATATCAAGAAAAAAGAATCGTGTTACTAGCAAAACATGACTATGTAAGAAGATTAAAGCACAGATATATCACATTAGGAAGTAAAGGAAAAGAATATTTGTTAGAAAGTGGATTTGAAGTAAGAAATCATTGTAGAAATGAAAACAATATGGAAAGATTAAATATAATAAGTGATATAGCAAGCTGTTTGATACAAGATAATTTAACTTTTACACCTAGTTGGAATATGAAAAAAGAAGATGAACCAACAACTTATTCAAGAAGATACATTGGTAATTTAGATTACAATGAAGAAAATAAATAACTAATTTTTATGTTTGAAAAGTGGACCATTTTTCAAATATAACTTGGACCAAATTTCACTTGACAAATACACCAATGCCATGATATTTACAAATAACATAGAAAAAATAATATTACATGAAAAAGGATTTTATTTTGGAAATCAGTATACAATTTTAATTCCTTATGATGAATATGGCAAATTTTTAATGAGAAATAATTATGCAATAAGACACAGTATATATTTAAGAATCAAAGAAATGTATGATGTAGAATTATCAGACTTTAGATTAGCAGATTTAAAAGTAGATGATGATAATTATATTGTAATCATGCCATTAATAAATATGGAAATATTAGCAAGGCTACATTACTATTTTGATGAAAATGATAATTATAAAAACATCTACATATTTGGATTAGAAGAATACGAAAGTATTATTAAGCAATATTTACCTAAATGTGAATATAAAAGTTTAAGTAAAAGAAAAATCAATGAATTATTAATAAAATATGGAAAAACTGGAGGTGAAGATGATGAATTTTTATAAAATAAATGAAACATTACAGCATTCATATTATCAAATGCCACAAGAATTGTTTTGTAATGAAAAATATAAAAAACTAAGTATAGAGTCAAAAGTAATTTATGCGTTTTTACTAAATAGAATGAACTTATCAAGAGTGAATAAATGGATCAATGATAAAGGAGAAATTTATTTAATTTATACTAGAAAAGAGATACAAAGTAAATTAAATTTAAGTGATAAACCAGTAACAAGAGCTTTTAAAGAATTAAGAGAAACAAACCTTATAAAAGAAGAAAAACAAGGATTTGGAAAGCCTAATTTAATTTATATAGGTAAAATTGAACAAGAAGAATTAAAGATTAATGATATTGATATAGATAATTATACAGAGAAAGTATTAGCAGATAATCGAATAAAAGAAGATTATTATATAGGAGAAAATACGATTCAAGACACAGAAAATTTACGAGCAAATAAGAATGATAATAAAAAACATAAAAATAATAATATAGATGTTAGTCAGTCTGAAAGAGAAACAAAAAATTTAGAAGATATAAAACAAAAATGTGAGTTATATTTGTTTAAAGAAAATCAAAGAAATATTATAGAAAATACATTAGACCTTATGTTTTATTCAAATAACTTAAAAATATGACAAGCAGTTTTACCACAAGAAATAGTTAGAAGTAGAATGCGGTTATTAAATGCTTCTATTATTTTTTATGCTCTTGACAAGTTAAATTATTTGAAACAAGATAGTCAAATACATAATAGTACCAATTTTATGATTAGTTGTTTGTATAATGCAATTACAGAGTATTATTCTGATAGTGATTTGCAGTTTAGAATTGATTATGGGAGTGGATAACAATGTGCAATGATGTCTATTATGGGCTAAAAGAGGTTTGAGATAAAAGAATAATATATGAGTTAAATAATCTGGGGAAAAACAGAAAGAAAATTTTAAGAAAATATAGAAAAACAAAAGCACAAAGTATATAATTTGTTTAGCGAAAACAATAAAAATACGAGGTGCTTTTGTTTATGAATATGTTATCAAATGAAAAGATAAATTTCAAGAGATTAGAGGAAAATACTTTTAAAGAAATGATGAAATTAGGAAGAGAAATAATACAAGAAGAATTAAGAATGTTAGATAAATTAATATTAGATTACAGAGATAAAGAAATTTTTAAACCAAAAGATTTTCAAGAAACAACACTAAAAACAAAGTTAGGAGAAATACCAATAGCAAGAAGAAGATATAAAATGGTAATAAATGGTAAGGTAGAATGGAAATATCTTTTAGATGAGTTGCTAGAGATAAAAGACTTTGGATTGTATTCCCAAGGAATAGTAGAAATGGTACAAGAGAAATAACAAAAAAATCATATAGAGAAACAGCAAAACAATATCAGAAGATACAGATAACACAATATCACATACAGCAGTAAGAAATATAGTGTTAAAGTTAGGAGAAAAAATAAAGTTGTATGAAGAAGGAAAAATCAATCAAATTAAACTTAGAGCTTAAAAATGTTGAAATCTAAGGGATTCCCCAGCGAAAAAAACTCATACATTTTTATAAAATTAGTTTACATATTGCATATTATAGTGTATAATAAAGTTATTGGATATGTAAGAACCAAAGTGACTTTAGGAAACTAATAGTCTTTTATTCCTATATATGCATTATTGATAAAAAAGAAGGGGATAAATTTTTATGGATAAAAATAAAAAAGCTGGAATTGATTTAAAAGCAAAAAGAAAAGCTGAAGAAAAAGAAATTGTAAATACAATAATAGGAGAAATAAGTGAAAAACATATTTTTTCAGATTTAGAAATACAAGAATACGAAGAAAAACTTTTGAATTATTTAGATAAATTAGTACAAGAACAAGAATTTGATGAAAGAGATGAATTTGAGTTAGATATAATGAGTGATCCACATGAATTTGAGTTAGATATAATGAGTGATCCACATGAATTTGCAAGAAAAATTAAAAATACGGAAATGCGTCTAGTAACATACAATGAAAGACAATGCGAAGAGAGCGAATTTCGCGAAGCAAGAATTATGGGAGATGCTGAAGTTAAAGAAGAGATATCAGGTCTACCAGAGTCAGATTTTTCATTATCAGCTTTACAAATTGAAGTGATGGAAAAAACAATATATAATGGTTATGTGCGTAGTTTTGATTTTAAAAGAACAAATAAAGCAAAAGTGTCTTATAATATTTTAGTATATATTCCAAATGAAAGAGATGAAAAAGAAGACTCTATAAAAACTTATCAAGAATTAATAAAGAGAGAAAAAAGACAAGAACTTGAAAATAAAATTAAAGAAAATGAGCAGGAAGTTGTACGACAAATAATGTTAGAAATAGGAGCAAATTATAAACTAACAGATTCTTTGTATGAAGAATATAAAAAGAAAATACAAGAAGCAATAAAATTATCTAATGATGACATAAATACATGGAAGGAAGGACAAAGCGATATTAAAGCTAAAATAGTAAGAAATCCACATGAATATTATGAAGCAGTTTTATCAAGAAAATGTATAGTACATGGATATTATGGTGATTATACTAGTGATGAAAACTTTCAGGTAAATAGTATAATTGGAGATTTTAAAACAAGTATACAGGAAAAACAAAAAGAAGAAAGTGATTTTTCAATAGGAAATATACAAGTCTGTAGTCGAATTAGTGAAGGAGGCAATGGCAATGCATTTTATAAAGAAATATTGCTATATATTCCAGAGAGAGAGCTTTTTGAGGAAAAAGTTAAAAATGGCATACTCTCTTACCGAGATTTAGTAAATAGTAATGAGCAAGAAGAGATGAGAGTAAAAAGAGTAGCTAAAATAACTAGAGATAATCTAGAAAAACGTTTACAAACTGAAACTAACAAACATTTAACACAAGAACAAATAGAAACTATTTTAAATAGTATAGACTTTGAAAGTTATATAAATGAATGTGATATATTTGGATATGAATATAATTATACTTTACATATAATAAATGATCCAGATAAGTTTTTAGAACATGAAGGAGAAACTATTATAGGAGATTTTTCTGAACGGAAATTGTGCAAGTACAAATATTGGAAAGGAAATAGTTACTGAATTAGCTAATTTTAGTTTACAACAATTACAAGTTACTGAAAATATGGGACTATATATTTATATACCAGAAAAAGAGTATGAAGAAAAAGATTATAAAGAATTAGTACAAAGAAGATTAGAGAAAAAATTATGGGAGGAGCTAAAAGAAAAATCACAAGGCAAATTGCAAGACAAAGATATTGATAAAATTATAGAAAGAACAAGAAATGACATTTTTGTTGATATTAAAATAAAAATAATAAGTGATCCATTTGAGTATGGAAACAAAATGATGGAAAAAGAGGATGAAACAACAGAAAATATTTGTGGAGATATAAAACCAGGTAAATATAAAAGTGATTATATAGAAGAATTTAACTGCACTAGAGAACAAATTATAGCTATGCCAAATTTTACTTTAGGAGAAGTACAAGTAAATGCTAAGGATGAATATGAAGACGCTTATGATAAATATGACTACTCTTATAATAGTAAAAATGTAAAAGTAGGAAGAACATTAACAATATATATACCAGAAAAAGAATATGAAGAAAAGGATTATAAAGAATTAGTGCATAATAAAAAAAGAGATAATCTTATAAAAAAGATTACTGAACAAACAAAAGGTGACATGAGTTTAGAAAAAGTAAGACAAATAGCAGATAGGCTAGCAGATAAGATTGAAACTGATGAACAAATTATTATAACAACTTCTCCATATGAATATTATGAAAAGTGTTATGACAAAATACATAGATACAGAGGACGTATAACAGAAGATGTGCAGTTAGAGGGGGATAGGGAGTCTGATGAAAATTTTTCTTTAAATATGTTACAAGCAAGAAAAATAGAAACTGGATTTTGGAGTAATGAAGAACAAATGATGGAATTTATAGAGGAATATTATATGTATATACCAAATGAAAGTTATATAGAAGGAGCTAGCTTAGTAGATTTATGGGATTTAGATTATAAATTAGAACAAGCAAGAAATCTAATTGAATATTATAATGATATCTATTATAAAACTCACCCAGAAGAATCTCGTAAAGAAGAAGCAGAAGAACAATATGCTCAAGCAATGGAGGCAAAAAGAAAACTTATGGAAGATAGAGAAATATAATTAAAAAAATAATTAGTGATATATTATTTTTAAAATCAAATTTTGTACCTTTAAAGAAAGGGATGTTAGTAAATTATGGAAGAAAATGAGAAGTTACAAAATATAAAAGACAATATATTTAATAAAATTTATATATTTTTTAAAAGAGTTCTTTATAATAAAAGAAAAAAAGTAATTGTAGAAAACTTTGAAACAAATAAGAAAGAGACGAAAGAGGAAAACGATTTTAGAAAAAATATAAAGATAGATGATAGCAAAAATAGAAGTATTTTTCTAAAACAGAAATTTGATAATAGACTTATTGATGTTAAAGAAATTTCAATGAAAGATAAAATGGAATTGTTAGAATTGTATAAACAAGAAATACTAGAAAATAAAAACATGAAAAGCAATAATGGCATACTTTGAAAGTCTGTACTTATTACTTTTTCATTTTTAATAAATTTTATAAATAAAAATTATTCTTATAAATAACTAAATTACAAAGATTATATCAAAATTTATAAATAAGTAAATATAAATAATAAAAATGTAAAAGACACAACAACATAAGCATTTATAAAAATTTTCATGTGTTTTTGAAGTTATACAAATAATGTAGTACAATAACAATGTCAACAACAAAAGTAGATACAAAATGACTTAATAAAGGTTTATAAAAAAGTAAGGAAATAAGAAGTAATATAAAACATAAAAATTATCTTGAGAGAAAAATGACAAATAGACAGTTAAGAACAAAAATTTTGAAGGAGAAAGAAGATTATGAGTTAGAGTATTTAAGACATCTACAATGGCAACATGCAATTGAAATGTCAAAAAAATACTTAGTCTAATTATGTTCAAAATATTGTTCCAAAAAATCAACTAAAAGCAAGCATTTATTAAAAAGTAAATGACTTGCTTTTTAGTATGCCTTAAAAATAAAAAATAGAGAAGGGAGAAGATAAGTTTTAGCATACATTAATCTAACTTTGAATATTAATTAGAAACAAGAGGAGGCAGCCTATGGAAAAAAAGCAAATTGTATCTAATAAACAAGTAAAGTTAGAGATTGAATTAATACTAAATAGAAAATTGTTTCAGAATAAAATAATAGATAGGGAAGTATATGAAAATGTACAAGATGAATTGTTGCGAGAAATTAATAAAGAGATGGATAAAATATAGATATACAAGAAAAACAATTATATAATAATTATACCTATAAAGATACTTTATAAAAGGAAGGAGATAAAAATATGGATTTATATAATATGAGAAAAGAAATAAGTAGTGGAAAAAGTATATATGACTTACCATTAAAAGTAACATACTATGCAAGAGTATCAAGCGAAAAAGATGAACAATTAAATTCATTAAGTAACCAAGTTTTTTATTTTGAAAACCATATAAAAGAAGTCTCTAACTGGACTTATGTTGAAGGATATATAGATGAGGGTATAAGTGGTACAAGTGTAAACAAAAGGGATTCATTTAAAAGAATGATAGCAGATAGTAAAAAGGGAAAGTTTGATTTAATACTAACAAAAGAAGTAACACGTTTTGCCAGAAACACTTTAGACAGTATCTCTTATACCCAAAAATTATTAGATAATGATGTTGGAGTATATTTCCAATCTGATAACATTAACACTATCATGCCAGATGCAGAGTTAAGACTAACAATCATGGCAAGTGTAGCACAAGATGAAGTAAGGAAACTATCAGAAAGAGTAAAATTTGGATTTAGTAGATCCATTGAGAAAAAGAGAGTATTAGGAAATAACAATATATTCGGTTATCGAAAAGAGAATACAAAGCTAGTCATACATGAAGAAGAAGCAAAAATGATAAGAGAACTATTTGAAATATATTCTGAAGGAGAAATGGGATTTTATAAAATAGCAGAATATTTCAGACAAAAAGGATATAAAGGAAAAAATGGAACACCAATATCATCGCAAACATTAAGAAGAATAATAAGAAACCCAAAATATAAAGGATATTACAGAACAGGAACTGTAAAAGTAGTAGATTATAAACTACATAAAGCACAAAAGATGCCAAAAGAAGAATGGAAAATATTTGAATGTAAAGAAAACATACCAGCCATTGTTTCAGAAGAACTATGGGAGAAATGTAACAATATATTAGAAAAGAAATCAGCAAGTTGTTTAAACAGAGTAGAAAATAAAGATGTATTTAAAAGTAGATATGCTTTTAGTGGATTAATTTATTGTAAAGAACACGAAGGAGAAGAACATATGCCAGGATATAATAGAATATCTGGAGCTAAAAGGTCAAATAAACCAGCTTGGGCATGTAGTAAATATATTACATATGGACTAAAAGAATGTGAAAGTCCAATTATACAAGAATCAGAATTAATAGAAATTTTAAAGGTAGTTTTGAATAAGTTTCTTTCTAATAAAGAAGAAATTATAGAAGACTTATTAAATAAGTATAAAAAAATTAATTTTGAAAAGGATTATAGTATAGATATATCAAAAAGTGAAGATAATATAGAAGTATTAAAAATAAAAAAAGAGAAATTATTAGAACTTACAATAAATAATTTTTTATCTGATGAAGAATTTTATAAAAGAAACGAAGAACTAAATAAAGAAATACAAAAACAGCAAGAGAAAATAAAAGAACTAAAAGATGAAAAAGAAAATCTATCTTCTATAGAAGATAATATGAGACAAATAAAAGGAACATTAGAAAAAAAAATAAAAATAGATGAAAATATAGAAGATTTAATTAAATTATTAGTAGATAAAATATATGTATCAAAAGTAAATGGAGATAGAAAGCACATAAAACTAGAAATCTACTTAAAAATAGGAAAACCAATTACATTAGAATGGAATTTGAAAAAACAAGAAAAACAAGAATATATTATTAATGGTGAAAAGTATCTTTTATGTGACAGTGATAACAATGAATATTCTACAAAAGAGAACAACTATCAATCTTGCAACAACGACATCTATAATAGTACCAGGAGGAAATAACAAGCTATTAAATATATTTTCACAAAATAATGATATTGTAATACCTTGGCAAAACATAAAATGTATAGGAGATGACTTGATATTAGTAGAAATTTAATAAATATCTTGACATTTTAAAATGCATAATATATATTTAAGTTTGAAATTAACAAAAAGAGAGGAGGAAGTCGAGAAAGTAGAAAACTCGGCGTAAGAAACATATGGAAGAACAAGAAGAGAAAAGAATACAAGGAATGATAGATGAATTAGTAGAAAAAGCTAAACAAGCATCAAAAGAATACTTAGAATTAGACCAAGATACAGTAAACAATATAATAAAGTCAATGTCAATGGCAGGATTAGAGCATCATATGGAATTGGCTAAAAACGCAGTAGAAGAAACAGGAAGAGGAGTATATGAAGACAAAATAACAAAGAACATGTTTGCCACAGAATATGTATATCATAGTATAAAATATCAAAAAACAGTAGGAGTAATAAACCAAAATGATGAAGATGACTATGTAGAAATAGCAGAGCCAATAGGAATAATAGCAGGGGTAACACCAGTAACAAACCCAACATCAACAACAATGTTTAAGTCAATAATATCAGCAAAAACAAGAAATGTAATAATATTTGGATTCCATCCATCAGCACAAAACAGTTCAAAGAGAGCTGCAGAAATAATGAGAGAAGCAGCAGTAAAAGCAGGAGCCCCAGAAAACTGTATATTATGGATAGAAGAGCCATCAATAACAGCAACAAGACTACTAATGAACCATCCAGGAGTAAACTTAATATTAGCAACTGGAGGAACAGGAATGGTAAAAGCTGCATACTCATGTGGAAAACCAGCATTAGGAGTAGGACCTGGAAATGTACCATGTTATATTGACAAAACAGCAAAATTAGAAACATCAGTAAATGACTTAGTATTATCAAAAGCATTTGACAATGGAATGATATGTGCATCAGAGCAAGCAGTATTAGTAGATAGAGAAATATATCAAAAATTTGAAGAATTAATGAGAAAAGCAGGAGCATACTTTGTAAATGAAGAAGAAAAAGAAAAATTAAAATATAGTATGTTCGAACAAGAAGGAAATAAATTGAAATCACATGTGCCTGGACAAAGTGCATGTAAAATAGCAAAAGATGCGGGATTTGAAGTGCCAGAAGATACAAAAATACTAGTAGTATATGAAGAAGGAATAGGAGAAGAATACCCATTCTCAAAAGAAAAATTAAGTCCAGTATTAACATACTATATTGTAGAAAATAAAGAAGAAGGAATAGAAAAATCAGAGAGATTACTTGAATTTGGAGGATTAGGACATTCAGCAGTAATACACTCAGAAGACCAAGAAACAATACTCAAATTTTCAGAAAGAATGAAAGCAGGAAGAATAATTGTAAATTCACCATCAACACATGGAGCAATAGGAGATATTTACAATACAAATATGCCATCATTAACACTAGGATGTGGATCATTTGGAGGAAATTCAACAACAGCAAATGTATCAAGTGTAAATTTATTAAATGTAAAAAGAGTAGCGAAAAGGAGAGTAAATATGCAATGGTTTAAAGTTCCAGAAAAAATATATTTTGAAGCAGGTTCAATAGCCTATTTAGAAAAAATGCCAGATATACAAAAAGCATTTATAGTAACAGATGAATCAATGGTAAAATTAGGATATATAGATAAAATATTATATCATTTAAGAAATAGACAACAATATGTACACTCAGAAATATTTTCAGGAGTAGAGCCTGACCCATCATTTGAGACAATAAAAAGAGGAGTAGCAGTAATGGAAAGCTTCCAACCTGATGTAATAATAGCAGTAGGTGGAGGAAGTGCAATTGACGCAGCAAAAGGAATGTGGTTATTTTATGAACATCCAGATGCAGATGTAGAAGGACTAAAATTAAAGTTTATGGATATACGTAAACGTACTTATAAATTTCCAAAGTTAGGTGAAAAAGCAAAAATGGTAGCAATACCTACAACATCAGGAACAGGATCTGAAGTAACATCATTTGCAGTAATAACAGACAAAGAAAAGAATAAAAAATATCCATTAGCAGATTATGAATTAACGCCAGATGTAGCAATTATAGACCCAGACCTAGTAATGACATTACCAAAAAGTATAACAGCAGATACAGGGATGGATGTACTAACACATGCATTAGAAGCATATGTATCAGTAATGGCATCAGACTATACTGATGGATTAGCAGAAAAAGCAGTAGAACTAGTATTAAAATATTTAAAAGAAGCATATGAACATGGAGATAATAAACTAGCAAGAGAAAAAATGCACAATGCAAGTACAATAGCAGGAATGGCATTTACGAATGCATTTTTAGGATTAAACCATTCTATAGCACATAAAATAGGAGGGGAATTCCATGTACCACACGGTAGAGCAAATGCAATCTTATTACCATATGTTATAAGATATAATGCAAGTAAGCCAACGAAATTTGTATCTTGGCCAAAATATGAACATTTTATAGCAGATGAAAAATATGCTGAGATAGCAAAACAATCAGGATTAAAAGCAGGAACAGTTGAAGAAGGGGTAAGCTCATTAATACAAGCTATAAAGGATTTAAGAGATAGCATAAATATACCAAAGAGCTTCCAAGAAGCAGGTGTAGATGAAAAAGAATTTATGGCAAAATTAGACTTAGTAGCAGATAGAGCATTCGAAGATCAATGTACAACTGCAAACCCAAGAGTTCCGTTAGTTGAAGAGATTAAACAAATTTTAATGGATAGCTACTATGGAAAAGAAATAAATTAATATATAAAAATGTCAGTGAAAATATACATACTGACATTTTTTTATATTAGTGTCAAGAAGTTTCGGAAAAAAATCCAATGATATATAATTTGTTAG
>CAMUDX010000026.1 GCA_947087745.1 uncultured Clostridium sp.
CGGGAATTCCCGCACACTGGAAAAAAAGCTAATTTTTAAAAATAAATATATATAACTACTAACTATGTATTATAATCTTACAAAATATAGTGCAAATATAAATATTCCTAGTAGAACTCTATATATTGCAAAAATCTTAAAACTACCTTTTTTCAAGTAATTTAATAAGAACTTAATTACTATAATTCCTACTATAAAGCTAAATAGCACTCCCATAAAGAATTGCAATGTTAATTCTATACTTGTAATACTTACTACTACTGCTGCTAAGATTATTGGTGTTGACAATAAAAATGAATATTTTGCGGCACTTTCTCTATCAACTTTTAAAGCTCTTGCAACTGTCATGGTTATTCCTGACCTTGATGTTCCAGGAAATGCAGCAGCTATTGCTTGTGATATTCCTATTAAAAATGATTGTTTTAAAGTAATATTTTCATATCTTGTTTTTGCCTCTGATTTTTTATCTACTAAATATAATAATATTCCTAATACAATAAGTGCTACCGCTATTAATGGCATTTCTATCCCAAAATTTTCACATAACATATCAGAGAACTTATCTAGAATTAAGCTTAATATTCCTGTTGGAATAGTCACTATAACTATATACCAAAATATCCTTCCTTCTGTAGATTTTTTCTTTTTAACAGCTTGCTCATATCCTCCTTTTATTAGTTGTAACCAATCTTTAAAAAAGAATAATGTTATTGCAAGTAAAGTTCCTAAATGTAATGCTACATCAAAACTCTCTGGCATCTCCCAATTGAATATCCAAGGTATTAAATTTAGGTGTGCAGAACTTGATATTGGTAATAATTCTGTTAATCCTTGTACTATTCCTAAAAATATTGATTGTACTATTGTCATTGTTATTCCCCCATTCACATGTGTTTTTTCTTATGTTTTTTCTATACTTTATTTAAAATATTATATATTGTATTTTTAATATATTGTGCTGATGTTACTGGCGATACCTTTCCAGGTAATGCTAATGCCCATATGCATTTTGTTTTTAATTCTTTTGCTGAATCAAAATCTACTCCTCCTGGTTTTGAAGCTAAGTCTATTACTATCGCATTGTTATTTATATATCTTAATTCCCTTTTTGTCAATATCATTTTTGGAACTGTATTTATAATTATATCAAAGTCTTGTAAGTTTTCTCCTATTTTTATTATATCTGTACATTCATACCCTAAAGTTTTAATCCACGCCATGTCTTCTTGTTTTCTTGCCGCACAAGTAACATATGCATCTAATGCCTTAAATTTTTTTGCGACTACTTTTGCTACTCTTCCAAATCCCAAAATTAAAACCTTGCTTTCGTGTATATTCCTTTCAGTATTTTCTATTGCTACTTGTATTGTTCCCTCTGCCGTTGCTATTGTATTTAACACAGTTAATTCTTCTTGTTCCATTAGGTCTATTATTTTTATGCTTCTATTAATTTCATAAATATCTTTTTTTATTGCTCCTGCTATAAAAGTTTTTTCTTCATCTAACTTCTCTATAATATCTTTAATTTTTATTTTATCATTTGAAAATGGTGCATTAATATTCTCTCCATCTTTTGATAATGGCATTGGTCCTAATATTATTTTAGATTTTTGCAGTACTTCTTCTAAACTTTTACATATATTTATATTTTTTTTATTCGTACTATCATTTTCACATATATATGATTGTTCTAATCCATATATATATACTTCGTTTTCTTTGCTTAACATTTCAGCTAATTTTACTGTTCTTAAATCTCCACCTATAATTGAAAAATTCATAAAATCCCTACCTTTTTATATTTATTATTCTAAATATATTATTGGTATTAAATTTTATGATTTTTTTATATTCTTAGGTTAGAAAATCTTATTCCTGTTTTTAGTTTTCTTCTCTTTCTTTTTGTTCTTCTATATTTTCTTGATTCTGTTCCATATTTTCTATTGTATCTTGTTCTTTTTTACTCATTCGTATATTGTTGTAGCCTAAATACCTTGTTATTTCGAATGTTTCCTCTAAATGTTTCTTTACTTTTTGTTCTTTCTTTCCTAATTTACTTTCTTTTTCTTCTATATTTTCTAAGTTTAATGGTATATTAATTTTTGTCATTATTGTTATAAATAATGAGTCATTTCTTATTTTTTCTACTATCTTCTTTGGGTCACTTTCTATTGCTAAATTAGCATAATTTATAGCTTTTTCTTTTTCCGCCTTCATTATAGATATTCGTGCCAATTCAAAATACGAATCGGCTTCTAATTCTTCATTTTGGCTTGTTTCCAAGAAATACTTTTCTGCCTCTTCTAGTTCTTTATATATTAATGCTATTTCTGCTAAACTATATTGTGAATTATACTCTAATGTATTTAAAAATGCTGCTTTTTCATAATACATTTTAGCATTTTGGAAGTCATTTAGCATTGTATATACTACTGCTAAATTATAATTCATATCATAATTAGTAGGATTATGCTTTAATCCATCTAAATATATGTATACTGCTTCTTTATATTTATCTTGTTCTATTAAAATTTCTCCTAATAGCTGTGTTGCATCACTATTATCAGGCTGTTTTTGTAATAATAAATTTAACATTTCTGCTGCTTCATCTTTCTTTTCTAATGTATTTAATATTTCTGCCACCTTATAATATGATTTATAATCTGTCTTTTTAATGTCTACTAGTTGTACGTACTCTTCTAGTGCCTTCCTTATTCCACCTTCTTTTTCATATATCTGTGCTAATAGTTTATGCCCTATATAACTTTGTGGATATAAGTTTACTAATTTATTTAGTTTCCTTTTTGCAATTTTATTTTTTCCAAGTAACATATTTATTATTGCACTTATTGTTGTTATTATTTCCATGAATAATATATTTCTTTTTTCTAAAATTATTATCATAGCTGGTAATAGTATTGCTAGTGCATATATTATTATTTTTACTACAATATTAAAATTTTCGTTTATAACTAATTGAAAAAAACTTAATATTATTCCTATTGCTTCTAATATTAAAGATATTACATAACTTGTGTCATTTCTTTGTATTATTTTTAAAAATATTATTACAAATAGCGTAAATGCTATTATATTAAAAATTAGTTGTTCTAATATTATCATTTTATTATCCTTTTCTTATTATCGCTTGCTTATCATTTTTTTATTTATTATTCATTTCTTGCATCTGGTCTTACTCTTAAATCTCCTCTATCTGCAGATATATCTTCTTCTATATCATTTTCAACTGCTTTTTGTATATCTTCTTCTGTTATATTTCCATTTCGTACTGCTTTTTCTATTCTTCTTTGTAATGATAATAATATTTCTTCCTCGTTACCTCTATATAAAGAATTTAGTTCTTCTCCATACTGTTCTATCATATTATCTATTATCCTTTGTTTCATTTTATCTACATCAGGTCCATTTTCATTTTCTATTAAATCAACTTCATTTTCTGTCTTTTCACTTCCCCACGATTTTTCTTGTTCTTTTTCTTCAGCTGTCTTTTCTTGTTTTCTTCCTTCTCCTTGTTCTCTTATATCTTTTCCAATTCTTACATTTTCTCTTGATACATCTACTACTTGTGTTTCTATATATCCATATTGTCCTATTGTTATTGATAATTCTTTTGTTCCATTTTTGTGTCCGTTTCCGATTATTGGCATTATTGCATTTGGTGATTGTTTAGTTGTTTCTTTGTCTTCTCTATCTATACTATATACTTGTTTCATTGTTGCTTTTGCTGGCTCTGTTCCTTTTGCAATTTCAAACTTGTCTCCATATTTTGCGACTAATATATATGATTTTAATGTTTCTGAATATGCCATCCCTATTTCTTCTGCTCCATAGCATGTTTCTGGAAATTCATTCATGAAATTTTTATCTATTATTTTTCTATAATATGTAATTTCTAAATCTTGTCCTTCTTGTGATAAATCATTTTCAATTTGCTTTTTCTTGTTTTTTTCTTTGTTTTTATTTTCTTCTTCTAATTCTTCTAATGTTTTTCCGTATTTACCCATTTTCTTTAGCTTATCCACTATGTTAGGGTCTTGTTCTCTCGATTTTTCTGTTGCTAATGTTTGATTTGTTGCTGGTATTTCTACTCCCAATAAATTCATATCTTCATCATATGTTTTTAGATATTCCATATCATCATTTTTTTCAGTTAGCATAAATACATCTTTTTCTATCATCCTTTTTTTGCCATCTATTTCTTCCATGAATTCCATTCTACCTAAATATCTCACTTGTTCTACACTTATTTTTTTATTTTCTTCTTGGTTTGTTTCAAATATTTCTCTTTCCCTTTTGTCTCTTATCATTCTCATCTTTTCTATTATATTTTCATTTTCTTCCATTTTATATTTTCCCTTTCTATACTATGGATATCTAATTTTTAATTATATGTATTTATCTTATATTTGTTCAGCAATTAAATCATAATCTTTTACATCTATTATTCTGCATTTTATGAATTTGTTTATTAAATTTTGATTGTCTCCATTATTTTTTATATATACCAATCCATCTATTTCTGGCACATCTTGACTTGTTCTTCCAACAAGATATTTGTTATCAAAAGTTGTTGTTTCTACTAAAACTTCATATTCTTTATCTATTTTTTGTAACAGTTTTTTGTGTGATATTTTTTGTTGTTTTTCCATTATTTTGCTGTATCTTGCTTTTTTTGTATTTCCATGTATTTGTTCTTGCATTTTTGCTGCTGGTGTTCCATCTTCTTTTGAATACATAAATGTTCCTAATTTATCAAATTCTACTTTTTCTACAAATTCTTCTAACTCACTAAATTGTTCTTTTGTCTCTCCTGGAAATCCTACTATTAAACTTGTCCTTATCGTTGCATCTGGTATTTCTTTGCGTATTTCTTTTATTAATTTTTCTATTTCTTTTTTGTTTGTTCTTCTGTTCATTTTCTTTAATATTTCATCTGATATGTGCTGTATTGGTATATCAAAGTATTTGCATATCTTAGAGTTGTTTTTTACTTCTTGTATTAGTTCTTGTGTTATTCCTTCAGGATATGAATATAAAAATCTTATCCATTTTATTCCCTCTATTTTTGTTAGTTCTTGTAATAACTCTACTAGCATTGGTTTTCCATATATGTCTGTTCCATATTTTGTTGTATCTTGTGCTATTACTATTAATTCTTTTATACCTTTATTGGCTAGTATTTTTGCTTCTTGTACTAGTTTTTCAATTTTCCTGCTTACAAATTTTCCTCTTATGTATGGTATTGCACAATATGTGCACATATTGCTACATCCTTCTCCTATTTTTAAATATGCATAATTTTCTCCTGTTGTTAATTCTCTTTCTTCATATTCTTTTTGTGATAGCATTGGTAATTCTGTTATTTTTGATACTTTTGTTACTTGTTCAAATTGTGTTATTTCCGCTTGGTTTTCTTTTATTAATTTTTCTATTTTTTCCCATAGCCTTGGGTATTCATCTATTCTTATAAATAAGTCTACTTCTGGTAATGCTTGTATTAATTCATTGTAGTACCTTTGTACTAAACATCCTATTACTACTAAATATTTGCATCTATCATTTTTATATTCAGCCATTTCTAATATTGTGTTTATTGCTTCTTCTTTTGCTTGTTCTATAAATCCACATGTGTTTATTATTATTATATCTGCTTCTAATGGATTGTTTGTTATTTTGTATTTGTTGTTTTTGAATTTTCCTATTATTGCTTCAGTATCTACTAGATTTTTACTGCATCCTAATGATATAAATCCTATATTCATTTTATACTTTTTCCCTTCTTCTAGCTCGATTTTTTTGATAAATGCAAAATTTGTTTTTTTAGGTAAATGTGTTTTAATCTTTATGGCTACATATATGTTTTCTAGTTAATTCCATTAAATCTAATCTTGTAAATCCTTCTACTTGCGTTTTTGCTCTATCATTTTTTAACTCTTTTTTTAGTAATTCTTCTATTTTTTGTTTGTTTTCACTGTTTTTCATATCTATGTAATCTATTATTATTATTCCACCTATATCTCTTAGTCTTAACTGATTTGCTATTTCTATAGTAGCTTCATAATTTACTTTATATACTGTTTCTTCTAAGTTTTTATTTCCAGTGAATTTTCCTGTGTTTACATCTATGGCTGTTAGTGCTTCTGTTTTGTCTATTGTGATAAATCCTCCACAATTTAGCCATACTTTTCTGTTTTCCGTTTTTCCATTTTGTCTTTGTATATCATATATTAAGAATAAGTCTTCATCTTTTTTTAATTCGACTTTTATATTTCCTAATACATTTTCATCTTCTTTTATTATCTGTTCTATATGCTTGTATTCTTCTTCGTTATTTACAACTATTTTTTCTAAGTCTTTATATGCTACATCTATTATTATTTTTTCAGTTATGCTTAAACTTTTATACAATAATTGTGGTTTGTTTTCTTTACATTGTTTATATTTTGTTTCTATTTTGTTCCATTCTTCCAGTTTCTTGTTTATGTCTTTTTCTATTTCCTCTTTTGTCTTTCCTTCTGCTGATGTTCTTATTACTGCTCCCATATTTGATGGTAAACATTCTTTTACTATTTTTAATAGTCTTTGTTTTTCATTGTTGTTATCTATTTTTTGTGATATTGTTATTATTTCTGTTTTTGGCATTAACATTATTAATTTACTTGGTAAACCTATGTGTGTTGATATTCTTGCTCCTTTTTTTTCATTACTATCTTTTTTTACTTGTACTAGTAATCTGTCATTTACTTTTATTACCTTTTTTATGTCTTGTTCTTCTTTTTCTTTGTGTGTTTTTTGGTCTAGTTGTGGTAATATATCTTTTATATGTATGAAGCTGTTTTTTTCAGTTCCTATGTCTACAAAGGCTGCTTGCATCCCTGGCAAAATGTCTTTTACAATTCCTAAATATATGTTTCCTTCATTTTTGTTTTCTTCTTCTTCTTCTGTATATATTTCTTTTAGTTTTCCATTTTCTAGTAATGCTATTTCTCTTGTTGTTGGTTTTTTATTTATTATTAATTCTAACATTCTCCATCTTCCTTCTGTTTTATTTGTTATATTTTTTAATTTGTTAGTTATATTTATTCATTGCTTTGTCTATTCCATTCTTTAGTATTTCTATTACAGCTTCTTTTGCTTTTTCTATTCCTTCTTGTAATATTTTTCTGTCTTCTTTTGATACATGTCCTATTACATATTTTATTTTGTCTTCTTTTTCTTTTGCTGTTCCTATTCCTACTCTTATTCGTGCTATTTCTTCTGTTCCTAAATTTTCTATTACTGATTTTACTCCATTATGCCCGCCTGCACTACCTTTTTTTCTTATTTTTATAGTTCCTTGTTTTACATCCATGTCGTCATATATTATTAATATATCTTCTAGTTTTATTTTATAAAAATTTACTATTTCTCTTACACTTGTTCCACTTAAATTCATGTATGTTTGTGGTTTTACTAATATAACTTCTTGTCCTTCTATATTGCATTTTGTGCATAAACTGTTGAATTTGTTTTTGTTTATTTGTATGTTGTATTTGTTTGCAATTTCGTTTATTACATCAAATCCCATGTTATGCCTTGTTCCAGCATATTCTCCTTCTGGATTTCCTAATCCTATTATTATATACATTTTTTATTTTCCTTTTTTAATTTTTTTACTTAAATAGTATATCAAATTTTTTAGTAAATATCAACATTTTTGTCAATTTTAAAGTTATTTCTGATTACTGTTTCGTAATGATATAGAAGTATATGTAAACGATACATCAAAAGCAGTTCAAATATAAAAAGCTTAATTAAAGTTTCTTTTCTTTAATTAAGCTTTTTCTACATTTTTGTGCATCGAAATCTTTAATTTCGTAAATAGCACTCTTTTGTTACTTTTTCACGGATATGTCTTACTTGTAACGACTTTTCCGCTTTTAATTTATATATACATCCTATTTCTTGACTCGACAATCAACTTAATGCCTGTTCTATCTTCCCCCTCTACTTCGACCTCTGCAAAGGCTGGTATACAGACTAAGTCTACTCCAGATGGTGCTACGAATCCTCTTGCTATCGCTACTGCCTTTACTGCTTGATTTAGAGCTCCTGCTCCGATTGCTTGCATTTCTGCTTTTTGTGATTCTTTAACCAATCCTGCAATAGCTCCTGCTACTGAATTTGGATTTGATTTGGATGAAATTTTTAAAATTTCCATTTTCTTTTGCCTCCTAATTTTTTATTTTTGTTGCAACTTTTACGTTTTGTATTTTACATTATATGGAAAAAGTTGTCTAGCATTTTTATGAATATTTTATTGTTTTTCACCGCACTTTTTTACTTATTTCGACTTATTCTATATGAAATATTTTTTTATCGTTTTTGATATAAATATTTTTTTATAAAATGGCTTTTTTCGTGAAATTTCTTATTTTGCTTTCTTGTTTTATGATGAAAATTCTTTGCGATTTTATACTTAAAAGAGTATCTTAATACGATACTCTTTTTATTGATATTATTTTGTTGTTCTCATCATCTGTTTCAAATATTACTCCATTGAATTTGCATTCACCTTCTGCTAATTTGTATCTTTCTGGTAATGCTGTTTCTAATCTTTTTACTGATGCTGATATATCCATTCCTATTACAGAATTTTTAGGTCCTGTCATTCCTATATCTGTTATATATCCTGTTCCTCCAGGCAATATTGTTTCATCTGCTGTTTGCACATGTGTGTGTGTTCCAAATATTCCTGTTACTTTTCCATCTAAATAGTATCCTAATGCAATTTTTTCTGCTGTTGCTTCTGCATGGAAATCTATAAATATCATGTCTACTTCTTTTTCTATATTTTCTACTATTTCTTTTGTTATTAAAAATGGATTTTCTGTTAATATGTTTATATCAACTCTTCCTATTGCATTTATTACTGCTATTTTTTTGCCTTTGCATTCATAAATTCCATATCCTTTTCCTGGTACTCCTATTGGATAGTTAATCGGTCTTATTATTTGTGGATGGTCTATGAATTTGAATATGTCCCTTTTCCCCCATGTGTGGTTTCCCATTGTTACTACATTTGTGCCACATTGTAACATGTCATTGAAATTTTTTTCTGTTATTCCCATTCCTCCTGCTGAATTTTCTCCATTTGTTATTGTAAAATCTATTTTTTCTTCTTCTTTTAGTTTTGGTAATATACTTTTTAGTTTTTCTACTCCTGTCTCGCCTACTATATCTCCTACAGCTAAAATTCTCATTTTCTCTTCCTTCTTTCTGTTTCCCTCTTATTTACATTTAAGATTTTAACATATATGTTTTTTAATTACAAGTATATTCTTTCTTATTGATATAAAACCTATGAGAAAAAAAGTTTTCGAATTAAACTTTAATTTAATTCGAAAACTCTTTTTCTACATTATGTATTATTTTGCATATTCTATTGCCCTTGTTTCTCTAACAATATTTACTTTGATTTGTCCTGGATAATCCATTTCATCTTCAACTTGTTTAGCGATATTTCTTGCTAATATTGTCATTTCATCATCCTTAATTTTATCAGGTTTTACTATTACTCTTATTTCACGACCTGCTTGAATTGCAAATGATTTGTCTACACCTTCGAATGAGTCTGCAATGGTCTCTAGATTTTGTAATCTCTTTATATATGCTTCTAATGTTTCTTTTCTTGCTCCTGGTCTTGATGCTGATATTGCATCTGCTGCTTGTACTAATATAGCTTCTATTGATTGTGGCTCTACATCTCCATGGTGCGCTTCTACTGCATTTATTACTAATTCGTTTTCTTTGTATTTTCTTAATATGTCTACACCTATTTCAACATGTGTTCCTTCCATATCATGGTCTAATGCTTTTCCTATGTCATGTAAAAGTCCTGCCTTACGAGCTCGTTTTGCATCTAGTCCAAGTTCTTCTGCCATTATTCTAGCTAAATTTGATACTTCTATTGAGTGATTTAAAACATTTTGTCCATAACTTGTTCTGTATCTTAATTTTCCTAATAGGTCTACTAAATCTTGATTTAATCCATTTACTCCTGTTTCTAATATTGCTCTTTCTCCTTCTGCTTTTATTGTTGTTGTTACTTCTTCTTTTGCTTTTTCTACCATCTCTTCAATTTTTGCTGGATGTATTCTTCCATCTTCTATTAATTTTTCTAGTGCTATTTTTGCTATTTCTCTTCTTAATGGGTCAAACCCTGATATTATAACAGCTTCTGGAGTATCATCTATGATTAGGTCTATTCCTGTTAGCGTCTCTAATGCTTTTATGTTTCTTCCTTCTCTACCTATTATTCTACCTTTCATATCATCATTTGGTAATGATACTATTGAAACAGTTGCTTCTGATGTATGGTCTGCTGCACACTTTTGAATTGCATATCCTAATATTTCTTTTGCATTTTTGTCTGCTTGTTCTTTTGCTTTTTTATCCATTTCTCTTATTAATGCTGCCTTTTCTGATGTGATTTGTTTTTCTAATTCATCTAATAAGTATTTTTTTGCTTCATCTTTACTTAGTCCTGCAATTCTTTCTAATTCTTTTACTTGATCTTCATACATATTTTCAATGTCTTTTTTTCTTTCTTCTAATGTATCAAATTCTCTTTCTAATTCTTTTTCTTTTTTCTCGAAAATATCAGAACGTCTTTCTATATTTTCTTCTTTTTGGATTAATCTTGTTTCTTGTTTTTGTATTTCGCCTCTTCTTTCTTTAATCTCTTTTTCTAATTCTGCTTTATCTTTTATTATTTCTTCCTTAGCTTTGAAAATTTCTTCTTTTTTCATATTTTCTGCTTCTATCTTTGCTAAGTCAACTAATCTTTTGGCTTCTTTTTCGGCTCCATCTATTTTAGATTCAGCAATCTTTTTTCTTAATATTGTTCCTACAATAACTCCAATTGCTAGTGAGATTAAGACAGCGGCTACTATGATTAAATAATCCATAATCATACACCTCTTTCTTTATTTAATTTTCAATGTTCGAATAAATATATAACATTATTTTTCTTTTCTTAAATATATTTTTTCTACATATATATTTTAACCTTATTCTATAAAACTGTCAAGTAGTTTTCAAATAGTATTTTTCTCCACTTGTTTTTAATTTTGCTGTTTTTGTCATGTTGACAATATTCTACAAATATTATAAAATTGTTTATCAAAGAAATATATAAATGAGAGGATTAAAAATATTATGAAAATTTTAAGTATTGATACATCTAGTAATATTTGTACTGTATCAATTTTAGAAGATACTATTTTACTAGCACAAAAAACTTTAGATGATACCAAAAATCATTCTGAAAAAATTATGCCTCTAATTGCTGATACTTTAAAAAGTGTAGATCTTACTTTAAAGGATATTAATTTAATTGTATCTGATAAAGGGCCTGGCTCTTTTACAGGAATTCGTATTGGTACAGCAACTATAATGGCTTTTGCTGATAGCTTAGATATCGAAACTATTGGAATTAGTTCTTTAGAGGCTTTGGCATATAATGAAAAAAATAATAGCGAAGTACAATATATTTGTTCGCTTATTGATGCTAAAAATGATAATGCTTATTTTGCAATTTACTCAATCAATAATTCTAATATCACTCTTGTTAATGAACCTGATTGTCAAAATATTAATAAAATTATTGATATTATTTCTAGTTATAAAGATATTATTTTTGTTGGAGATGGTGCAGTATCTTACTATGAATTATTGAAAGATAAATTACATTATTGTAACATTTCATCTGCTAATACTTTAAGTAGCTATTCTTTAGGTATTGCTGGCTTAAATGCTTTTAAATTAAATCGTAAAGATGATATTTTTCCACTTTATTTACGAAAGCCACAGGCAGAAAGAGCCTTAGAAGAAAAAAATAAAGGAATTGATTTTCATGAAAACTAATAATATTAAAATTATGCCAATGAGTCTATGTGATTTAGATTCTATAAAATTAATTTTAGAAAGTGATTTTGATGATTTTTGGAACTACAATATTTTAGAAAGCGAATTAAATAATCCAAATTCTAAATATATTGTTGCTAAAATAGATAATACTATTGTTGGTTTTGCTGGATTTATAATCTTGTATGATGAAGCTGATATTAGTAATATCGTTGTTAATAAAAATTATAGGCATATAGGTATTGGAACTCTTATGCTTGAAGAATTAATTTGTATGGCTAAATCTTTGAATTTGAATTTACTAAACTTAGAAGTTAATTCCTCAAATGTTTTTGCAATTAATTTGTATAAAAATTTTTCGTTTGTCGAAAATGGGTTGAGAAAAAAATATTATAATAACTCTGATGATGCTATTCTGATGAGACTTAATCTTAAATAAATATATCATTTAAAGTATCCTATCAATATGTGAATTTTTTTCTTCACACATTGACAGGATATTCTAATTTTCATAAATCATAGTATTATTAAAAGTATTTATCTACAATCAAGTAAATTAAATATTATAATATTAATATAAATTCAAATAATTTCTTCTTCCATATATCATATGAGAAATATATACTTTTCTTTTTTCAAAATCTATCGTATTGCATTATCTTCTTTTAAATTATTAGAGATATACTCATAAATCTTAGTCATTTCTTCAATACATTCATCTGTAAATTCTACTTCAAATGGTACATTTTTAGAATCCATATTTTGTTCTTAACTCCTTTATAACTTCTGTTGCTTTTCTTGTTCTACCTTTTTCAATATCATCTTCTGACTTTAAAAGTTTTTCTTCTGTTTCATTATCTAAAATATTATTTCTATATTCTTCCATGCTCATTACTATTACCTTGTTTTTGTCATTTTTGTAAATTACCATTTCTCCGTTTTGACTAATAACTGTTTCTATTTCTTGTAAACTTGTTACTTGTTGCATTTTAACACTCACTTTTCATACTGTTTATAGTATAGCATAAAATTGATTATTTTTGAATACTTTTTATATTTTTTTAATTTATTATTTGCATATAATTTAATTATATGCATTTCTTCCTTCAAGAGGCTTAATCTTAAATAGATTATGTATAAAATCTCTTTTTTTGGAAAATCTATATAACAAATGTATATTATGGCTTTATGCCATATGTGTAGATTATATAATCTATATCTTGTTATATTGAATTTTTCAAAAAGGAGGTTTTTTATTTATGAAACCATTAGATACACAAAAAGATTATCAAGAATATGTAGACCAAAAATCGCCAAACTCACCTATATTAAAAAATTGTTTTAATGCATTTTGGGTTGGTGGATTAATTTGTTCAATTGGTCAAATTATTTTAGATATTTGTAAACAAAACGGCTTAGATATTGAAATGTCAGGTACAATTGTATCTATTATTTTAATAGGAATCTCAGCTTTACTTACAGGGCTTAATGTTTTTAACAGAATTGGTAAATTTGCTGGTGCAGGGTCTTTAGTTCCTATAACAGGATTTGCTAACTCTATTGTATCTCCTGCTATGGAATATAAATCAGAGGGTTATGTTATGGGAGTTGGAGGAAAAATGTTTACTGTTGCTGGTCCTGTACTAGTATATGGTATCTCAACTTCTATAATCGTTGGTATATTATATTTTATTTTTATTTAAAAAGAAAGGAATTGTTATGAAAAAATTAGGTAAGCAAACTATAAAATTTGATAATCCTCCTACAATTTTAGAAACAGCTTCTATTGTTGGACCAAAAGAGCTAAATGGTCCTCTTGCACAGTATTTCGACAAGTGCTTAGAAGATGAATTTTGGGGAGAAAAAACCTGGGAAAAGGCTGAAAGTAAAATTATTAAAGAAACTGTAAATACTGTTATTGG
The DNA here is from genome assembly GCA_947087745.1 of uncultured Clostridium sp. Classification (GTDB taxonomy): domain Bacteria; phylum Bacillota; class Clostridia; order TANB77; family CAG-508; genus CAG-269. Next base: position 13,851 of record CAMUDX010000026.1, read on the forward strand.
TAAATCTGGCATTCCTAGTGATAAAATTGAGTACTGTTTCGCTGGTGACTTATTAAATCAATGTATTTCTTCTAGCTTTGGATTGAGAGAACTTAACATTCCTTTTTTTGGAATATTTGGTGCTTGTTCTACTTTTGTTGAGGGACTTAGTCTAGCAGCAGTTTTTGCTGAAAACGGAATTGAAAATGTTTTATGTGCTGCTTCTAGTCACTTCTGTAGTGCTGAAAAACAATTCAGATTTCCTCTTGAACTTGGAAATCAACGTCCTCAAAGTGCCCAATGGACTGTTACAGGTTCTGGTAGTGCTATTGTTAGTAGGTCTGGAAATGGTCCTTATATAACTCACATTACTACTGGTAAAATTGTAGATATGGGAATCAAAGACGCTAATAATATGGGGGCTGCTATGGCTCCAGCTGCTCTTTCTACTCTTCTTACTCATTTTGAAGATACTGGTAGAAAACCGAGTTACTATGATGCTATTATTACTGGGGATTTAGGAGAAGTTGGTAAAGAGATTTTAACAGAGCTTGCACTTGATAAAGGTTATAATATTAAGTCTAATTATAATGATTGTGGATGCTTGATTTTTGATAATAAAACTCAAGATACTCATTCAGGTGGTAGTGGTTGTGGATGTTGTGCTAGTGTCTTTTCTGGATATTTGTTTAGACAACTTCGTGATAAAAAATTAAATCGTATACTTCTTATGGCTACAGGTGCTCTTACAAATGCCACAAGTTCCCAACAGGGTGAAAGTATTCCTGGTATAGCACACGCTATAAGTATTGAATTATAAAATGTAATAATAAAAGAAAGGATGATAATTATGGATTGGATTCAATCTATTGACTGGTTACAAGTACTAAAATGTTTTGTAGTTGGTGGAATAATTTGCATTATTGGTCAAATTTTAATTGATAAAACTAAGCTTACTCCAGCTAGAATATTAGTTTTGTTTGTTACTGTTGGTTGTATTTTAGGTGGTCTTGGTATTTATCAATATATTGTTGATTTTGCAGGTGCTGGAGCAACTGTTCCACTAACTGGTTTTGGTAATAATCTTGCTAAAGGTGCTATTAAAGGTGTAAAAGAGTCTGGATTTATTGGTGCCTTTACTGGTGGTGTTCGTGCCTCTGCTGGAGGTATTGCAGCTGCTGTATTCTTTGGATATATTGCTTCTTTACTTTCTAAGCCTAAAATGAAAAAACAATAAAAAATTGAAGAACTACAAATTTTATTTATGTTTGTATGTTCTTCAATTTTTTAATTATTTAATTCTTTTATATTTTCTTTTATAATCTCTAGTGCTTTTTTTCTTGCGCTTATTTTATTTTTCTCTTCTTCAGTGATTTCTGCCAAAGTCTTTCCATCTTTTAATTCAAATATTTCATCAAAGCCAAATCCATTATCTCCTCTTGGACTTTCTGCTATATATCCATCTATACTAGAAGTAGCTGAAATAGTTTTTTTTCCGTTTGATAATGCTATGGCTGTTATGAATTTTACTTTTCTTTGTTCTTTTGATACACCTTTTAGTTTCTCTACTATTGCTAAGTTTCTTTCCCTATCAGTTCCCTCATTCCATCTTTTAGTACACACTCCTGGAAATCCATTTAAATACTCTATTTCTATTCCAGAATCATCTGCTAAACACCATTTCCCTTCTAATTGCTTTGATATTGTTTCTGCTTTTTTTATTGCATTTCCTTCAAATGTTGGTTGGTCCTCTTCAACTTCTATTTTGATTTCTAATTCTTGTATAGGTATTACTACATATTGTATTAATATTTCTTGTGCTTCTTTTATTTTTCCTTTATTTGATGAAGCTATTATTATTTGTATTCTCATTACTATACTCCTAGATATTATATTTTATATAAGGTTAAAATTATAAAAATTACTTTTTAGATTATTAATTATAATTTACTTTTGTTTCCTTCATCATTTTCATCAATATAATCATCATTATATTTATTTGCATATATTGTCTGTAATATATTTGCTATTATAAACATTATTACCCAAAATAATACAAATATTAAAAGCTGTTTATTTTTTTCTACCCCTGTTAATGTATTTAAATAAAAATAATAGTCCATATACATGTATATTTTTTCCTCCTAAAATTTGCATTTCTTATATAAATTATTTTACAGATTTTGACATCAAAAGTCAATATATTACTTTCATAGCAATATAAAAAATTTGTATTATTGTAGTTTTTTTTTACTTTATATTATTTTTTTGTTTTTATATAAGATTTTTAGCTTTTCATAAAAAGTACTATATTTTTTATTATTTCTATAGCTTCTATAATTTGCTTTTCTGAGTACTTTTCAAGAAGTTCTTTTGTTTCTTTTATTATATTATCATCTAGCCCATATAATATATAGTCAGATGAATGTCCACTCAAATCTTTTAATTTTTTTATACTTTTATATACTAAATTGCCTTTTCCTTCTTCAACTAATCCTAAAAATTGTCCAGATACACCTATCGCTTCTCCTAGCTGTGTTTTTTTCATTTTCAGTTCTTTTTCTCTGATTCTTTTTATCCTTTTTCCTCTTTCTTTTTGCTCAATTTTTTCTGACTGTAACTCATTAATTTTCAATACTTCATTACTTTTCATCTACTATTACCCTTCTCCTTCTATTTTTATTTCATATTTTATTAAATACTTATTTTTTTGCAAAAACCTTTTGTCTAATTATGGTTTTTTGTAGTCTTTTATGGTATATTGTGGTATATATTATAAAAATAAAAGGAGCAAAAAATATGGAAATAAAACGTATGAAAATATTAATACTAGAAGATGATATTAATGAATGTAATAATTTTATAAATTGTTTGAAAAATAGAGATGATTTTGAGTTAGTGGCTATAACTGACTCTGATATAGAAGCTTTAAACTATGTTGAATTAAAGCATCCAGAAGGTATTGTTTTAGATATAGAATTAAATAATAGTTCGTCTGGTAATACTGATTCTTTAGAATTTTTGCAAACCTTAAATACATTAAAGTTGGATTATAAACCTATTATTATTGTTACAACTTATATAAATTCACAAAGAACTTATGATATTCTTCACAGATATGGAGCTGATATAATTTTGTATAAAAATCACCCTAAATATTCTTGTGAACATATATTAAACAAGTTTCTTACATTACGAGAAGTTTCTCCTGCTAACTCTTTGTCTGATTTAAAAAATCAGATTATTGATAATAATACTAAAATTTCTAATTGTATATTTCATGAGTTAGATTTAATTGGAATAACTCCTAATTTGAAAGGTAGACAATATATTCACGATGCCATTTTTTATCTAATAACTAGTTCTAGTAATGATATTAGTGTTATGCAATATCTGACTAAAATTCATCATAAATCTAGTACTACTATTAGTAATGGTATTCAAAATGCTATCATTCATGCTTGGCGTGTTTCTTCGATTGAAGATTTGTCTATGCATTATACTGCTAAAATTAATTACGAAACTGGTCTACCTACACCTATGGAATTTATTTATTTTTATGCTGATAAAATCAAAAAGATAATCTAGTATTCTTATACTAGATTTTATTATTTTTAACGCCATCGCTCTACTTTTTTCTATTTTTTAATACCACTTATTTGAATTTGATAAATGGTATTTTTTATTTGCGTTTTATTTTAATCGAATAGAAAAAGGGGGGATTTTTATGTGGCAAGCATTTGTAGCATGGATTAGCTATTGGGGAGCACTGTAATTAGTACTTCAAATTATGAGATAATCGATATAACTATTTTTAAAATAGCTTATATTGATTATCTTTTTATAATACATTATAATAAAAAACTAGGGGTGATGTTATGAATAATATAGATTTTATAAAAGATTTGCAATATTTATATATGGATTTTCTTCCTTATATTTTAAAAATGTTTTTTCTTGGCATCTCTACATTTTATACATTTATCAATATTATAAATAATAAGAAATTTTTTAATCTAAAACTTACTATAATATCAATATTTATATTCTTAATATCTATATGCTCTAGCATATTAAAATACAACTTTAACTTTATTGTTGAAATATGTTGCTTAGTATTTATGTTAAGCATTTTATTTTCAATCGTTACTAAAAATAAATTTACATATTCTTTGACAGTTACAATTATATCCTTTAGTATTAATTATATAATATTCATTATTGCTGTTGCCATAAACTTTTTACCAAATGTCATTTTTAATTTACGAAATGATTACATACGATTAGTTTGTATAATATCTATACATATTGTAATTATGCACTTTATTTTTAAAATTCCAAAATTAAAATATGGTTTTAGCTTTCTAAAAAATAATGCACGAAATACTTTTTTTGAAGTATTAATTTTAAATATCAGTATTACATTTATATTTATTTCACTTGGATTTAATACAACTGATTATTTATTTAGGCAAAAGTTGCTATTTGCTTTTTTAATTTTGTGTATTATAATGTTTATAACAATAAAAAAGTCATTCGAAATATATTATAAACAAAACTTATTAATAAAAGAGCTACAAGAAACTAAGGAACTACTAAGACAAAAGGAAGAAGAAATAATAAATTTAGAAAATGAAAATTTAAATCTAAGTAAAGTAAATCATTCAATTGTACACAAACAGAATTCATTAGAGTTCAAACTTAATGAATTAATACAAAAAAGTGAAACTTCTTCTGAACTAGATATTAGAGATAGAATTAATGCAATATCTAATACATATTTAAACCAAAGTGCTATAAATGAACTGCCTAAAATTGACGTTGCAGAATTAGACAATATGTTAAAATTTATGCAATCCGAATGTGTAAGAGAAAACATTGATTTTGAACTACAAATACTTGGTAATATACATTATATGGTAAATAATTTTATAGATAAAGAAAATCTTGAAATATTGTTAGCTGATTTTATAAAGAACTCTATTATTGCAATAACACATTCCAATAATGTAAATCGTAGTATTTTAGTAAAATTAGGTATCATTGAAGGTTTTTACAGTTTATATATTTATGATTCTGGAATAGAATTTGAAATTGATACTCTATTATCTTTAGGACTAAAGCCTTGTACTACTCATGTAAATAATGGAGGTAGTGGTATTGGATTTATGAATACTTTTGATACTTTAAGAAAATATAATGCAAGTATTATAATTAATGAATTAAATCCTCCTTCAAGAGATAATTATACTAAAGTAATTATTATAAAATTTGATAAACAAAATACTTTTAAAATTAATTCGTATCGCTCAAAAGAAATTAAAGAATATAATATAAATACTAATTTTATTATAGAATAATAAATTGAGTGACCTTAATTTTTTCTAATAATTAAGGTCATTTAACTTTTTATTTGCTCTTTTTTCTTGGCTTTGGTATAGGTGTTACTTCTTCTATCTTTTTTACAACATATTTGCTAAAATCAGCATTATCAATATCTAATATGTAATGTTCTTTTGCACCACTATATGGATATCCTATATCTGCATTTTTCATCATATCTTCTATACAATCTAGCTTCTTTACAAATACATTATTATTACAAACTATAATAACTGGTTTATCATTAACATATACCATAAATTCGCCAAACATCTTTTTATATCTTATCTCTCCCACTCCATTTATTTGTTCACATACATATTCTATATATTCATTTGTTGTTGCCATTGTTCTCCCCCTATTAATAAGTTTTCAATACTTCAATTTATTTTTATATTAACATAGAAAAAATTTTTTTTCAACATATATTTTTGAATGGAAATATGCTAGTAATAAATACTAGCATATCTTCCTTATTTGCAATATCTTTATATGTTTCCACTGTTGAAAATACACTATTAGATTGTTTTATTCCATAACAAGTTCTTTCATTAAATTGTGAACTGAAACAATTTCTTTTACTCTATCAACATTACTTCCACAAAATATAAGGCTATTATCAATATTTCCTTTTACTGCGTTAATTAATGCCTTAGTAATGCAATAAGGTGTATTTGCTACATTACATGTTTTTATGCAATTATAACATTTATCTATTTTGCATTTTACATTTTCTGTTTGTTTAATAAAATTATTATAAAGTGCTCTTCCTGGCATTCCAACTGGACTATTAATTATTTTTATATCTTCCTTTTTAGCATTTATATAAGCTTTTTTAAAGCTATCAGATGCATCACACTCATATGTTGCAACAAATCTTGTTGCCATTTGCACTCCAGTTGCCCCTAGCTCTAGATACCTTTTTATATCTTTATTGTCCCAAATTCCTCCTGCTACAATAACTGGAATTTCACTACTATACTCTTTTTCTACATCATTTACATATTCTACTATTTCTTTAGTTATATCTTCTAATTTAGGTTTTTCCTCTTCTTTTAATTCTTCTTTTTTAAATCCTAGATGTCCTCCTGCCTCTGGTCCTTCTATTACTATCATATCAGGAACATAATTGTATTTTTTTATCCAATGTTTTACTATTAATTTGCAACATCTAAGCGATGAAACAATTGGTGCTATTTTTGTATTTGAATTTTGTACATATTCTGGTAGTTCTTTTGGAATACCTGCTCCAGAAATTATTAAATCAATTTTATTTCTCACGCATTCTTTTACTATTTCTTTATAATTGTTTAATGCTACCATAATATTTACGCCTAATATACTTTTTTCTCCTGCTATGTCTCTTGCTTTTTTTATTTCTTTACCTATTGCCCTTAAATTTGCTTTTAATGGATTTACATTGAAATCTTCTTCTTGATATCCAATATCCGCTGTAGAAATTATACCAATTCCACCTTCTTTGCTAACATTACCAGCTAACTTATGCATTGATACTCCTACTCCCATTCCTCCTTGAATTATAGGATATTTGGATTGCTTATCTCCAATTTTAATACCTTTCATATTAAACCTCCTTATCTAGTTTATTATACTAGATTAACATTTGTTTTATACCTTGTCAAGCTGTTGACTAAATATTCTAAAAATGTTATTATATATTAGTAAAAGGAGATTATTAAATTATGAATAATAAAAATAATATTTCAATAAATGATTTTCATATTCCAAGATGGAATGAATTGCCAAGTATATCTTTATATTTAGACCAGGTTGTTAATTTAATTAATACTTACTTATCACCATATATTTTTTCTAAAAATGATACTAAAGTAGGAGAAAATGAACTTCTTACTAAAACTATGATAAATAATTATGTTAAAAATAATTTGATTGAAGCACCTATAAAAAAACAATATTCTAAAAATCAACTTGCTAAATTATTTGCAATATGTGTTTTAAAACAAGTTTATAGTATGCAAGATATTAAAAAATTAATTGAAATTGCTTTGGTAGATTCTAGTATTCAAAATGCTTACGATAAATTTTGTAAATTATTTGAGGAAGCTCTACTTTGTACTTTTACACGAAAAGATTTTATTGATAAAAATTCTAGTAGTGATAATTTATATTTGTTAAAATCTGTTTTGCTTTCTTGCAGTTATAAAATATATGTTAAAAATATTGCTTCGAAGAAATCTTAATAAATTAAATAGCAAATTTTATGATTCTATATTGTAAAATCTGTAAATAAAAAAATATAGTATAACTTGTATTTGGGTTATTCTATATTTTTGTATCTAATTTTATTTTTTTACTACTTTAGCAATATAAAAGCCTTCATATAATTCAGTAGGACATACACATATTGTCCCTTTAATTATTGTTGGTAGTTGTGGTATTCCTACCAGTTTACTACTATCTATTGGTACTATTTCAGCATTTACTTTTGATAATACTTTATTTATTATATTCTCGTTTTCTTGTCTTAATATCGAACACGTTGAATATATCATTTCTTTGCCTGGTTTTAATAGATTTAATGCTTTTGCTAATAATTCTTCTTGTGTTTTTTCTGCTCGGTTTATTAATTCTATTGTAAAATTTTCTTCCTTTATATTATCTGTTCCACTTCCACTGCATGGTGCATCTAATAATATTTTGTCAAATGAGAAAAAGTCATCTAATTTTCTTGCATCTTCTACCATAACATTTACACATCTTGCACTTTGCTTTTGTAAATTGTATTTTAATCTTTCTGCTCTTATTTTATTCTTCTCACATGCTGTAATCATTGCTTTATTGTTTGTTATAGAAGCTATTTGGGTTGTTTTTCCTCCTGGTGCTGCTGCCATATCTAATATGTTTTCTCCTGCCTTCGGATTTAATACTATTGGTGGTATCATTGATGATAAGCTTTGTAAATATATTTCTCCATTTATATATATACCTAATTTTTTTATTTTTCCTTCTTTTTCATTTTCTATAATTAATGCATCTTTATTCCATATTACTTCTTTATATTTTATTCCAGCCTGTGTTAAATCTTCTTTTATTTTTTCTATATTTGTTTTTATTGTATTTACTCTTAATGTTACAGGCCTTTCTATTTTATAGCCTTCCATTATTTTTTGTAATGTTTTTTCATCATATTGTTTTCTTAATATTTCAAGTAAAAATTGAGGTATTTCTTTTTTCATATTCGTTTTAATACTAGTTTTTTTACTAGATTCCTCCTTCTATTACATTTATCTTTTTTTATTATTTATATTTTATCATAAAAATAACTTTTAGTATATTATTTTTTGTTATTCTCTTATAAATGAACAGCATATAAAAAGGAAGGGGAAATTCACCCTTCCTGGTACTTCCTTTTTGTACTCTGCCCTCCTCTAATGTGCCGTTCAGCCTTATTCTTAGCAAGAATAGCCATTGAGGTAGGATTCGGACATTTTTTTGTCAATATATAATGCACTGCTGATTTAGAAACTCCACATGCCTTTGCTGTTTTTCGTACTGTAGACTTGTTGTTATTAAAATACTCAACAACTTCATCATACTTTGCTTCTGTCTCTAATTGTCTCTGTGTCATGTTTACCCTCCTTAAAAGTATATACATTATATGTTATAATATCTAAATTAACATAATTTTAAAGATTTTGCAATACTTTTTTGTATTTTTTTACTTAATACTGTTTTTATTATATAAATTGAGATTTTTTAATTTTTTAAAATGACTTTTAATGTTATACAATCTTCTCTACAAATTAACTCTTTCTAATCTATCTCCTAGTCTGCATAATAACTCATTAGTTATTGTATGTGATTTATATGATATTTCTTCTGCTGAAATTTCTTTTTCTTCTCCTATTAAAGTAACTATATCTCCTTGTTTTACATTTCTAATATCTGATATATCAACTACTAATTGATCCATACAAATTCTACCTATTATGCCTGCATATTCGTTATTTATTAGCACTTTTACACCTTTACCTGATAAATTTCTAGGATATCCATCAGCATAACCTATAGACACTGTTGCAATTTTCTTAGTTGTTTGTGATATATATGTTCTTCCATAACTTACAGATTCTCCTTGTGCAATTTCTTTTATAGTTGTTATTCTTGCTTTTAGTGATAAAACTGGTTTAATATTAGGAATAATTTTTGTTTTATCTCCTTTGGAACTGTAATTTCCATACATTATTATTCCTGGTCTCACATAATCACATTTTACTTCTGGATAATTTAGTATTCCATAACTACTTTGTATATGTATTTTTCCAACATTATATCCCTGTTCTTTTATTGTGTTTATGCAATTAAAAAAGTTGTTTATTTGTTTTTTAGTAAATTCTTCATCTTCTTTTTTTGTGCTATCTGCCACACAAAAATGGCTAAATATACCTAATATTTCTATATTTTTCATTTGATATATTTGTATTAATTGTTCTATATTTTTATAACTTGTACCAATTCTATTCATCCCTGTATTTATTTTAATGTGTACTTTTATTTTATTTTCTAATTTCATTTCATCTACTTTTTTAGCATATTCATAATCTACTATTGTTTGAATTAAATCATATTTTATAACATATTCTATGTCTTTGAAGTCTGTATAGCCTAATATTAATATGTTTCCTTTGATATTATTTTCTCTTAGTTCAATTCCTTCTGATAATGTTGCTACTGCAAAATCTTCTATTCCCATTTCATTTAATTTTTTTGCTATGTTAATCATCCCGTGTCCGTAAGCATTTGCTTTTACTATTGCCATTATTTTGCATTTTTCATCTATTACTTTTTTTATTTCTTTAATATTATTTTCTAAATTTTCTAAATTAATTTCTATCCATGCTCTGTCTTTCGTGATGTTCCTTTTTTCCATTCCTTTCACTTACCTTTTCTTTTATTGTTTCAAATAATATACTAAATATTACTGTTAATGTTACTACTAACACATAATGTACGATACTATTATATACTAATATATTTTCAAGGTGTATTACCTTTGCTACTCCTCTTATTAAAATAATAAATATTGGATGCATGATATATATTGTTGTTGCTATATTTCTTATTTTTTTATTATTCTCTTGTTTATTTTGTATTACATAATTAAATATTAATATCATTAATGGAATTAACATTATATACATACTGTCATGTCTTTGTAATTTGAAGTGATGTAATATTAGTCCTTCTATTATCATTAATATTGTAAATACTATTATATAAATAATATTTTTGTTTTTTTCTATTTTTATTTTTGAGTTTTTAATTATATATC
>CAMUDX010000027.1 GCA_947087745.1 uncultured Clostridium sp.
CTTTTATATCTTACCATGTTTCCTTTTCATTGTCAATATTTTTATCTGCTTTTTTCTTGGAAATTTCTGTATAACTTTTATATTTTAGTTAAAACTAATTAACAATACATAAACATGCAAAGGAGGCATATATGGAAAAAACAAAAATTGGAGATATCGAAGCTATTGCTGTTATACTAACAATAGTTATCAATCATGCTGTATTAAATATAACAAAATCTGTTATATCAGATATGAATTCTGCATCTATTCTAAATATTATATATGTTAGTATAATTGCCATCATTATATCTTTTATAGTTTATAAATTGTTTAAAAACTTCTCTACATTTGACATATTAGATATTTCAAATATGTTGGGTGGCAAAGTCCTAAAAACAATTATGGGAATACTATTTTTCACATATTTTATTTTTTTCACTTCGATGTTATTAAAAAACTTAGCAATCTGTTTACAAATAATATATTATCCTGCCACTGACCTGTTTTATATAATATTACTTTTTATACTTGGCACTATATTTTGTTGCTCTTTAAAATATAACTCTATATATAGAAGTAATTTATTAATTTTGCCAACATTATTAGTTGGAATCATATTTATTTTTGTATGTAATTTTAAGAATTTCTCTACTGAAAATATATTTCCCATATTAGGTGAAGGAGCTAATAATACATTTCTTGTAGGATTAAATAATTTATTTGCTTTTCAAGGAATTGCATTTTTATACTTTTTACCACCATTATTAAAAAAGCCTTCCTCATTAAAGAAAATATGCATCACTTCAATCGTAATATCTGGTATATATTTATTATTATGTGTATCTACAGTTTCTTTATTATTTAGTGCATTTGTTGATACTGATGAATTACTACCTATGTTTTCTGCTGTTAGATATATTGAATATGGAAATTTCTTTCAAAGAATAGATTCTATGTTTATATTAATATTAGTAATTTGTTTTACAAGTTATCTTTGTATTGTTGTTGATATTTGCTCTAATATATTAAAAAAGATTACTCCTGTAAAATCTACTAAATATTTTATTTATATATCAGCATTATTAATGCTAATTGTAAGTATGATACCAAAAAATTATGCGATTTCGACACATTTGTCTAATATTGTTTATAAATATGCATTTTTTATATTAGTAATTGCATTAAGCTTTATTATATTAATTTCAGCAAATATAAAAAAGAAAAAGTCAAAAACTTAATCATGCATGTGTTATAGAAAGGATAATTTTTATTATGAAAAATTTATTTAAATTTATTGTTATACTAACTATCATAGTTATTTTTATATATGCATTTTCATCTTCTTTTATATCACGTGAAATGGAAAATTTAGCTTATGTTGTCGGTTTAGGAATAGATAAAGATGAAAAAGACCCTGATAAAATCAAAGTTTCATTTCAGTTTGTGCAGTTATATGCTTTAAGTGATAATGCTTCTAGCGAAGCTCCACCAACATTTATAAACTCTGTTACAGGTAATTCTATTAACAGTGCCATTAATGAAATGAATACTTATATTGGAAAAGAATTAAATCTTTCTCATTGTGATATAATAGTATTTTCGAGTGATTTTGCAAAAGAAGGAATTTCAACTGAAATTTATTCGTTAGTAAATAATGAAGATATAAGACCCTCTGCCAATCTAGTTATAAGTTCTTCTACAGCTAGTAGTTATTTAGAAAATGTAAAACCTAACATAGAAAAATTAGTTACTAAATATTATGATACCTTTCCAATTACAAGTGCTTTTACAGGATATACTCAAGATATAAGTCTTGGTAAATTTTACAATCGTTTGCTTTCTGATTGTTGGGATAATACTGTTGCATTAGGTGAAGTATTTAAATCAGAATCTTCTAGTGAGCAGAGTGGTAGCTCTAGTTCTTCTGGAGGAGATGAGTCTAAGTCTTCCGAAAGTGAAGGTATGCCTTCTTCTCAAGGTCAAGAGTCTCAGTCATCTGGCAGCGAAAACTCCCAATCTTCTAGTAGTGCAAGTTCGCAACCTTCTGGCTCTCAAGATTCTCAAGCATTGTCTGAAGGTCAATCGGCTAATGCTTTTAATATATCTGGTAAACGTGGTACTCAAAATATTGGAGTTGGTGTTTTTAAAGATGATAAATTGATAGGTAAATTATCTGGAATTGAAACCATTTGTCATCTTCTTATCATTAATGAACTTAAGTCTTGTATTATAACAATTCCACAATCTAGTGATAATTCTGATAATAATGATAATATAAGTTCGAATCAGGGGATAATAGATTTAACACTTTCGTCTAAAACAAGACCTAAAATTTCTGTAGATACTAAAGATGAAAATCCTACTATATGTATTGATTTGTTTTTAAATGCAGACATATTAACAGTAAATCAATCATCAGATTATAATAATTCATATACTTTAGAAGAAGTCTCTTCAGGTGCTAAACATTATATAGAAGATAAAATGAATTCTTATGTAAATAAAGTTTCTAAAGAATTAAAAACTGATGTAGATGGATTTGCCAGATTTGCTATTAAGAATTTTCTTACAGAATCTGATTGGTCTAACTATAATTGGCAATCTAAATATGAGAATGCAAAATTTATTATTAATATTGATATAAATGTAACATCAAGCTTATTGCTTACAGAATTAGATTAATGAGATAACTTAATTTTTTGAATTTTTTTGATATATATATTTACAAATTAATTTTATTAATATAGAATATGGCTATATTAAAACTGTAATGTATTCATACAGCATATTAATGGAGGAAAACTAATGAAAAATAAGAATGAATTAAGTTATCAAGATTTAAAAATGACTTGTGATGACAAATTATTTCACTTTGAAACTACACAAGAACTTGAGCCAATAACTACAGGAATTGGTCAAGATAGAGGTATAAAAGCACTTGAATTTGGAATTAACATTAATGTTAAGGGATACAATCTATATCTAGAAGGACCAAGTGGAGTTGGGAAAACAATGTACACTAAAAACTATTTAGATGAAATATCAAAAAAGCAAAAAACTCCATCAGATTGGTGCTATATATATAATTTTACTAATCCTAATGAGCCTATTGCTGTTTCTTTACCTGCTGGACAAGGAAAAGAATTCAAAGATAGTATGGATGGATTTATAAAAGAATTCAAAAAAGATATTAAAAAAACATTTAATGCAGATGATTTTGAAAAAGAAAAAACTTTAATTAAACAAGAATTTGAAACAAAACGTTCTGAATTACTTGATAAATTAAATAAGCAGACAATAGTACATGGATTTCAAGTAAAAGTTGCACAAAATGGACTTTATATGATGCCTGTATTAGATGGAAAAGTAATTGAAGAAGAAGAATTTAACAAATTAGATAGTAAGACAAAAGAAAAATTTGAAGAAAAATCTGTAATTGTACAAGAACAAATAATGCAAGTTATTGGTCAGATAAAAGAAATAGAACGCCAATCTGACAAAAAAATATCTGAATGGCAATCTAATATTGCACTTTTAACTGTAAATGTGCATATTAACTTTTTAAAATCCAAATTCAAAAGAAACAAGAAAATTACAAAATTTTTAAATGATGTAAAACAAGATGTTCTAAATAATGTTTCATACTTTTTAGAAGAAGAGAATAATCAACCACAGCAAAATGCTCAACAGCCTAATGTTATGAAAAAAACTGATCCAAGTTTAAATTATAGAGTTAATTTATTTATAGATAATAGTGAAAAAACTGGAACTCCTGTAATAATGGATTCAAATTATTCTTATAATAACTTATTTGGTAGTATTGAATATGAAAATGTTTATGGAGCTTTGAGAACAGACCATACAATGTTAAAACCTGGACTTTTACATCAGGCAAATGGTGGATATATAATATTTCAAGCTAAAGATTTGCTTTCTAACGGAATGTGTTATGAGACTTTGAAAAAGGCTTTAAGGACAAAAGAAATAAGCATTGATAATTCACTTGAACAACGTTCTTCAATGGTTTTAATTTCCTTAAAACCCGAGCCTATACCATTAGATTTAAAAGTTATATTAATTGGTAACAGTCAAATTTATCACTCATTGTTAGAAGTTGATGCAGACTTTAGAAAATTATTCAAAATAAAAGTGGAATTTGAAGATGATGCGCCTATTACAGAAGAGAATGTAAATAAATTAGCACGATTTATCCATAGTTTTTGTGAACAAGAAGATTTGCCTCATTTAGACAAATCCGCAATGGCTAGAATTATAGAATATACTTCAAGATTGGCAGGAGATAATAAAAAATTATCAACTAGATTTAATGATATTTCTCAAGTTGTTGCAGAAGCTGGAACTTGGGCTCATCTTGCTAAATCTAAAGTAGTTACAAAAGAATTTGTTGATAAAGCTTTAGCTGAAAGAGTTGATAGAGTTAAAAAATATGATGCTAAATATATTGAAATGATTAAAAATAACTCGTTATTAATTGATACATCTGGGTCAAAAATTGGTGAAATTAATGGTCTTACAGTAATGAAAATTGGAGATTATACTTTTGGTAAACCTGCTAAGATTACTGTTAATACTTATACTGGTAGAAATGGTATCATAAATATAGAAAGAGAAGTTGAACTTTCTGGTTCTACTCACTCTAAGGGTGTGTTAATCCTTGCAGGCTATTTAGGGCAATTATTTGCTCAAGATATTCCTCTTTGTTTGACTGCTAGTATATGTTTTGAGCAATTATATAATGGAGTTGATGGTGATAGTGCTTCTAGTACAGAATTATATGGTCTACTTTCTAGCCTATCAGAAATTCCAATTAATCAGTCAATTGCTGTTACAGGCTCTGTAAATCAAAAAGGTCAAATTCAACCTATTGGCGGAGTTAATGAAAAGATTGAAGGATTTTTCCAAATATGTAAGATGCGTGGCTTAGATGGCTCTCATGGTGTTATGATACCTGTACAGAATGTGGATAATCTTCAACTTTCTGATAATGTTATTGATGCTGTTAAAAGTGGTTTATTTCATATTTATTCTGTTTCTACTATTGATGAGGGTATCGAAGTTTTAACTGGTGTTCCAGCAGGTAAGAAAGATAAAAATGGAAAATTCCCTTCTGGTACAGTTAATTATCTTGCTTATGAGAAACTTAAAAAATATGCAGAAGTTAATGCTAAGGAAAATAATAAATAGATTATTAAATTGAAAGTTATTATACAATGATAACTTTCATAGAATATAAAAAACACTAATCAAACCTTTGTTATGTATGATTGGTGTTTTTTATTTTACCTTTTTTTCTAGTGAGCGGGAATTCCCGCTCACTGCAAAACAAGCTATATTTTAATATACTATCTTAATAAATCTGGTCTTTTCTTTTTAGTAATCTCTATAGATTTTTCTTTTCTCCATTTATCAATATTTTCGTGATGACCAGAAATTAAGATTTGAGGTACACTTTTTCCATTAAAAACTTCTGGTCTTGTGTATTGAGGATATTCAAGTAATCCATTTGAAAAGGATTCTTCACTAGTTGATTCTTCTGAAATAACACCTTCTATATATCTTGATACAGAATCAATTAGCACCATTGCTGGTATTTCTCCTCCTGTTAACACATAATCTCCTATTGATATTTCTTCATCTACTATTTCATCTATTACTCTTTGGTCTATGCCCTCATAATGACCACACAATATAATTAGATTTTCTTCTTTACTTAGTTCTTCTACTTTTTGTTGATTTAGTTTTTTCCCTTGTGGTGACATATATATTACTTTTGCATTTTTGTTTTCTATCGATTTATATGCATCATATACTACATCTGCCCTCATTACCATTCCAGCTCCTCCACCATATGGAGTGTCATCTACTTTTTTATGTTTGTTTTTAGAAAAGTCTCTTATGTTTATTAAATTAATTTCTATTATTCCTTTTTCTATCGCTTTTCCAATTATGCTTTTTTGTACAGTATCAAACATTTCTGGAAAAAGTGTTAATATGTTAAACTTCATTGCTACCTCCGTTTATTTGTTTAATGAATTATATTAGTCCTTCTATTATATGTACTGTTATTTTGTTTTCTTGTATACTTATTTCCTTTATTACTTCTTCTATTGCAGGTAATAAAATTTGTTTGCCTAATTCATCTTTTACAACATATATATCACTACTTCCAGTATTGTATATGTCTTCTAGTTTGCCTAATTTTTCTCCTTTATCTGTTATTACTTGTAATCCTATTAGGTCTGCTATAAAGTATTCTCCTTCTTCTAATTCTATTGCATTTTCTCTATCTACTTCTAAATATGAATTTCTTAGTTTTTCCGCTTCTTCTATTTTGTCTATTCCTCTTAATTTTAATAATACCATCCCTTTTTGATATTTTACTTCTTCTACTTCGTATTCTTTTTCTGTGTTTTTGTTTTTTATATATACCTTTTTTAACTCATCATATCTTGCTATGTTGTCTACATATGGTACTACTTTTACATATCCTTTTATTCCGAATGTGTTGACTATTTGTCCTATTTCTAAATTTTTTTGCATGACTTTTCTCCTATTATTGTCTATATAATTTTTTTTAAATAGACTAAAACTTTATTATACATTAAACCCAATTTTTTAGAAAATCTTCATTAAATGTATATTGATTTGATGGTCTAAATGCTGATTCCTTTACTATTTTTTCTGTCTTTTTTAACATTGGTTCAATTTTTTTTCTAAAATTTGCAGGTACTAGCTTTTTGTCTAATATAATCTCGTAAACTTGTTGTAGCTCTGAAATAGCAAACTCTTTGTCTAAAAAACTAAAAGCTATATTTGTATTTTCGATTCGATTTCTTAATCTTTTTATTCCAGTATGGACTATAATTGCAGTTAATTCATCAATCTCAGATTCTCCTACTATTTTATTTATATATTCTATGCTTTCTCTATTTTTCTTTAATATTGTATCTATTTCATATCTTATCTTCTTATTTTCATTATTTAATATTATATTTTGTGTATTTGTATACTTATTATTTTCAATAAATATATCATAAAATTTAAGTTCTGAAGGCATATCTTTGATATTTTTCTTATTTATTATTACTAAATAAGTAATTATAATTTCTTGTTGATTATTATAATAACTTGGATCTCCCCATGTATATAATTGTTCTATATAAAATTGGGATGTTTTAAAAATTTTTTCGATTTCACATTCTGCTGAAGTTTTTATATATTCTTTATTATTTATTTCAAATGTAGGAAGTTTATTTTGGTCATCTAATATAATTTGTAATTTCTTTTCTTTCAACTTTCTTACATCTTTTCTTTCTTCATTATCTGTACTAAATATTATTAAATTACCCTTTATTTGCATAACGCTATTTCCCTTCTAATAGTATTGTATCATCTAATTGACTAGATATTTTTCTCTCATAATCTGAGTCCTTTTGTGAAACAATTTGTCTAATTCCTATTTTTCCAACGGCTTCTATAAATCTATATATTTCTTCTTCCTTTAGAAAGCTTAACTCTCCATCTTTAAATCTTATTACTGGTTTTGCTTCTTCTGGAATTTCTATTCCATATTTTCGTATTATTCTTGCATTCAATTTATCATAATCTTCATAAATAACAGTATTCCAACTTTTCAAAAATTTCTTGTAAAATAAATAGTCTGATACTAAATGTAAGAAATATCCTTCTTCATAACTAGTTGTAATTCCTCTTTCTCTTATAAATCTATTCAAATTAGGATTACTTGAATATGAACCATAATGTGATTTTGATTTGTCTTTAATAATATCTGGATCTATTATCCCCTTTTGAAAACTTTTAATATCTTGAATATTATTATTTTTTGAATATACACTTCCAATAGCTAAGTGTATTACATATCCTGGCATTCTATACTTCAAAGCATGTTCTTTTATTTCTATGACATGCTACTCCTTTCTGCTTTACTAAATAAAGCAATGTATCTGAATCACAATCTAAATAAATTTTTTGTACATATTGTATATTACCACTTTTTTCTCCTTTTGTCCACAAATCTTGTTTACTTCTACTATAATAAGTGGATTCTTTTAATTCATAAGTTTTCTTTATACTTTCTTTATTAGAATATGCAAGCATCAATACTTCTTTTGTATCTATATCTTGTACTATAGTAGGAATTAAACCATTTTGCTTTTCAAAATCTATTATTTCTGTAAAGCAATCAATGATATCTAATTTGCCTGACGTTATTGCCATTCCTAATACTTGATTAAATCCTAATTTATGAATATATTTTATTTCTTCTATTGTAGTTATTCCTCCTGCTACCATAATGTCATTTTTTGTTTTTCCTACTAATGTTTTAAAAAATTCTAAGTCTGTTCCATTATTTAGTCCCTCTACATTTATATTTGTGATTAAATATTTATGGCAATAATTATCTAATTCTTTCATCTTTTCATATATATTTTCTTCTTTTAATTCTTTCCATCCGTTTGTAGCAATTTTTCCATCTTTTGTATCTAATGCAACAATTACTTTGTCTTTGGGCAATTTGCTTAAAAATTCTTTATTTGCTTTTGTACCAATTATAATACTTTTTGCACCAGCATCTATATATTCTTGTGCTATTTCAACATTTCTGATTCCTCCTCCAATGTTGCATTCTATGTTTTTGCACAAATATTTTATAATCTTTTTGTTTTCTCCCGTTCCCATAGCAGAATTTAAGTCTATAACATTTATTTGTGGGAATAATTTATATTTTTCTATTACTTCGTTTATGTTTTCAATTTCATATATTTTTTCTTTTCCTTGTTTTAATTGAACTACTTTGCCATCCATTATATCTATTGACGGAATTATCATTTTCTTCCTCCCTTCATAAGTTGTTTATTATTGGTTTTAAGTATTCCTTTTGTTTCATTTCTTCTAAATCATGTCTTATAATCTCTTCAAATGTTATGTCTTTTTCTTCTCCTAATTTAGAAATATCAATTTGCCTTAAAATCATATTTATTCTCTCTTCTATATTTAACTCCTCATAAGTAACTTTTTTAGAAATTGCTAATATCGTTATCCAATATATATATTGTGATATTTCATTTACTAAAATTTCTCGTTTTGTCATATTTTTGTGAAAATGTATTCCTTTTATAGCTTGTTCTACTTCCTCTTTCTCTTCTTTAATTTTTTTGTAGCAAAATTCGACTGTATTTTTATCTTTATTTATAAGTTTTAGAATTATATTTTTTGTGTTAGACATCTTTGAAGTTATCTGATTACTATCTCGTATATATTCATATATTCTAAATCTCTTTATTGATTCATTTTTCATCTTAGTCATTCCTTTCAATAAATTAATACCGAATTTATTTTTATACTTGTTTTATTCCTAACCTATTATTGAATTCTATATAGGCATTTAAGACTTCTTTATCACTTTTCAACTGTCTAAATGAGTCTTTCGTAAGGCTCATTCCAGTTTCTTTATCATTTGCTCTTATACAATCTTGAGAGATTTCATCTATAACTACTATCTGATTATCATTGTCAAATCCTAATTCTATTTTCATATCTATTAATTTCATATTAGCTTTTGATAATTCTTTTTTTATAATTTCTCCTACATTTTTTAATATGTCCTTTGCATTTTTAAATTCTTCTTCTGTTAAAATTTCTAAACCTACAATATAATTTTCGTTTAGTGTAGGATCATCTACTCCTGCTATTTTTATATCTTGTTTTAAGTCAAACTTATATAGAGGTCTTTTAAACTTTTGCCCCTCTTTTACTAAACTTGGATATAATCTTACAATACTTCCTGCAGCATAATATCTACAAATAAATTCTATTGGTATTGTTCTTACTTTTTTTACTAAAATTCCTTCTTCATTATCTATATTCTGTATTTTATCATTTTTAATTTGAGTCTTTATTCCATTGAATTCCAATAAATTCATAAAATACATATTTGCTAATAATCTTTGGTGCTCTGTTCCTTCTATATTTTCTTCTCTTTTTGATGTTATTGATCTTAAGTGTGGTTTAAAGCACATAAAATATGTTTCTTCTTCTAATTTGAATATTTTTTTAGATTTTCCTTCAATTTCTGGATTTTTATTCGATATCTTATACATTTAATATCACTTTCCTCTCTATATTTACATTTTTAATTATTTTTTGATTTCATTATACTCTTTAAGTACTTCTAGTTCTTTTTCAATTTCATTTATGATTTTTGGTATTTCTCTATTTGTGTTTAATCTTACTAATTTAGTTATATTGTATTTTTCAATAAATTCTACAGCTTTTATGTATAAATTATTATATTCTTGTAAAGATTTTAATTCATCAAATTCATCTTTGTCATTGTTTCTCTTTTGGCTTCTAGATTGTGCTACTTCAGGTAATACATCACAAAAAAATAATATATCAGGTAATGGCTCCCATGTTTTAATTACTTCTAAAATTTCATCATCTGTAAATTTTGCCTTTATTAAATCTGTCATAAAAGTAATTATTGATCTATCATATATACTATTAACATATTCAGGTGCTTTCCAATGGTTTTTGCCAATTATAGTTGCCCATTCATAATATTTTCCAGCCTCCCATAATGCTTTTGCCTCTATTCCTATATAACCAGAATATGGTGCTATTAATACTTTTGATTTTGTATTCATTATTGGATTCTGAACTACATATTTTGCCAAAGTAGATTTTCCAGACCCATCTAATCCATCAAATGCTATTACTTTTCCTTTTTCTTGCTTTTCTATTAATCCTAAATTTTCAAATAATTGTATTTTTTCTGTTTTTTTTGTTGCTAAAATTGCTCCAAATTTTATAAATGTTCTATATTCTGCTAAACCATTCTCTTCTGCACTTCTTCCTGTTTCTACAATATCAAATATGCTATCTGCCCACCCTAGTGTTACCGCTGCTTCTACACTACCTGAAATACTTACTATATTTTCTTGTTTTATACCTAAATATTCTTTTGCCAGATTTTCATAGCTTGTTGCTACTTTTCTTTGTTTGAAATAATCAAGTTGCTTATTTACTAACTCTTTTTTTACTAATAAACTTAATCTGCAATTTTTCTGTTCAAAATATTTTAATGATACCATTGATTTATGACCACTTTCTAACCATTGATCACTTCCATAAATAATCATATCAAATTTATCACTATATCTTTTTATATCTTCCCATCTTAACAGTGTAACTTCTAAAATATATTTTTCTGTTTCAAAAGTATGGACTAGCTTTTTTGTGTTCTCTATCTTTTGCATTCCTAAACTTTTTAGATACTCTTGTACAACAGGTAATAATTTTCCTTTTCCTGCTCCTAATTTAATCAAAATTTTATCATTCATATATTATATCATTCCTTTCAAAGATTATCTTTTCGATTTCTTGTGAAAAATTATTATATAAATTGTGTGTTACTTTTTCTATATCTTCTTTCGATATTACAATAATACTCGTAGATTCTGATGTTTTTGAAAATGCTTGACCATTAAAAGAATTTCCTATTAGTGTTATTAAAGATTTAATCATATTCTCTGACATTGTTGGCAATAGTTGTTTTATTACTTGATAACTCCCTTTAAATGAATCATATACTGAATCTTCTATTTGCATCTTTTCGCCTATTCCTATAATTCCTATACATTCTTTACCTGAAAAAGGCTCTCTTCCTACTACCAAAATATTGTCTAGCTTTTTCCTCGACTTTAAAACTTCTATATCTAATACTATTTTGCTTGATGCCTCCATAGCTATTCCACTTAATTCTCCATATCCTTGTAATGCATGAACATCTCCTAAATATAGCCCTGCCCCTTCTATATCTACTGGAAGATATATGTCATTATTTGGGGCAATAAATGGAATATCTAAATTTCCTCCATTTTTTACTTTTGCATGCCCAGTTTTTATCTTTCCTTCGTTTGGTGTTGTTGCTATTATACCAATCATTGGACTATAATCTAATTTAATTCCATTGCAATAATAAATTTCACTTTCAGAACTTTTTTCAGATATAATAGGTATTCTTTCTGCTATCGCTGGGTTTGTTATAGGGTCTATTCCTGCTGTTTTTGACATGCTTTGAGCCATTTCTTCTGTATCAATTTTATATATGTGTACTTTAATTACATCTCCTGGATTTGCATTTTCTATATATATTGGTCCTGTTAACGGATGGTGATGTGTTTTTCCTTTTTTATCATTTATTAAATTTATTAATTGATTTAAATCTTTAAATCTATCTCCATAAGCATTTATCGTTTCTACACATATTTTCTGTCCTTCTTTTATTTTAGCTATGAACTCATTTTGTTTATCTATTGTTATTTGATAATTACATTTTATATTAAACATATTGTAAACGCTCAATTCCTTTCTTTTCTTCTTTTAATGGTTTTAAAGGTCTTATATCTAAATATGGAATATAAACTTTTTTAGGTAACTCTATTATATTTATTATTGCTTTTCCTACTTCCTTTGGCATTAGTTTCCAACCTTCATAACATCCATGATCTCTATTCCTAATACTTCCGAAGAGATAAATATGAAACTCTTATATCTTCATATCTTAGTTCTTCTCTTAAACATTCAGCCATTCCTCGTAACGCAAGTTTTGTTGAGCAATATGCTCCACCTTCTTCAAAAGTATATTTTTCTGAATGTGAACCTATTATTACTATATCTCCTTTTGCTGTTTTTACATTTCCTATGAATGCATTTAGTACATAAAATGCTCCATTTAAATTAGTATTTACAGAATCTTCCCAGTCTTCTAACTTCATATTTTCTATTTTTTCAAATCTTCTAATCCCTGCATTTATTATTATTAAATCTAATTTTTCTTTTATTTTATTTTTTATGGTATAAATATTTTCGCTTTTTGATATATCACACTGTATTTCTTTATAATTTTCTATTTTTTCCTTCATAATTGTTCTATTTAGACCTATTACACTATATCCATTTTCTAATAATATATCTCTTATTCCTAATCCTAATCCCCTGTTGCAACCTGTTATTAATGCCGTTTTCATGAAATTACCTCTCCTTCCCTTTTTATCATATTGATTTTCTTTATTTGTTAACTCTTATTAAGTCACTCTTTCTTCTTCCAACTCCAATATATGCAACTTTAAATTTCGTTTCCTTTTCTATGTATTCTATGAATTCTTTTAGTTCCTTTGGCATATTGTTATAATCCTTCTTGCCTTCTATATTTCCCCAACCTTTGAAAGTCTTATATTCTGGTTTTACATTTTCTAGTACTTTTATATTGTCTGGCATATATTCTAATTTTTCTCCATTAGGTAAAATATAATTTGTACATACTTTTATCTCTTCTAAATCCTTCATTATATCTAGTTTGTTTATAATTAATTCTGAATTTTTATGCCCTACTAATGCTTTTTTTAATGTTGGCATATCAAACCAACCTACTCTCCTTAACATTCCTTCTGCATTATCTATTTCATTATTGTTTTTGTATATTCTTCCTGCATCTTCTATTTCCATTTGTGTTATAAATGGTCTTTTGTTTAGACAACAGAAATAACCTGTGCATACTATATATGACTTATTTAATAAGTATGGTGATAAGTTTGATCCATTTAATAAAGAATTTATTGATGTTGAAGCACTTGTGGTATATGGATTCAGACCATGTATATTATCAAGCATTATTCCATTACATCCTTCAATTAGTACTTTTGACTTTTCTGGTATAGATGATATGTATGCTGTATAATCTACTGAAAATTTTCCTATCTTTTCTTCTATTATTCTATAGTTATCTATTAATTCTTTTACTATCTTTTCGTAGTATTTTTCTGTTTTGTTTTTAAAAAATTCTTTATCTATTTCTCTACATGAAAATTTTATTTTTTCTTTTAACTCATCTTCTGTAATTATTCCGTTTACTGCATTTTCAATATCATACAATCTAATACAATGTCTTCTTGTTCTTGCTACAACAGCTATTCCTGTTCCTTGATTTGTACTTCCTAGTTTTGCTGATATATATCCTTCTTTATTTTTCTCAATATATGGTTTTATCAGTAAACATATTGATGATGCTATATGTACTTTATTTTTTATTGTTTCTATATCTGGTCTTTGTAATATTTCTTCCTTTAATGCTTCTAGATTTAATATAGCTCCTGGTCCTATTACAAATTCTATTTTTTCATTATAAAATACGGATGGCAATTGTTTCGTTATTATTAATTCTTCTGAATTATCTAATTGAACTGAATGACTTGCGTTCGTTGATGCATTTACTCTAAATACATAATCATATTTATTTTTATCTCCTAAATAACTTATTATTTTTCCCTTTCCTTCATCTCCATATAGTCCACCTACAATAACATCTACATTCATAATTTTCTCTCCTTTATACTTATTATTTTTTTAATATTAAGTAGCTACATTTGTAGTATACTCATTTTTTTATTTTTTGTCAATACTTTTTATAAAAAAAATAATAAGTATTTTTTGCTTAATTTTAGTAGCAAGTTTTCTTGCTACTTTTGTTCTTTTGTTTCTTTAATTTAAAATATATACTTTTCCATGGTATCCATCTAATTCTATCATTTGACCATCCCTTATCTCTTTAGTTCCGTTTATAGTTCCTACAATACAAGGTACATCAAATTCCCTTGAAAGAATCGCAGCATGACATGTAATCCCTCCTTCATCTGTTATAAATCCTGCCGCTTTTCCATAGCTGAAACATAATCAGGAGTTGTCATAGTTGCTACAATTATATCCCCTTTTTTAACTTTATAAATATCTTTATATGTATTTATTATATCATCGCTGTTATTAATTGCCAATTTTATATCGTTTATCATTATACTTTATTCGCTTTTAATTAATTGTTACAACAAAAAACAACCATAAATTATTTATATGATTGTTTCTTACTAATAATTTAATTATTTCTATTAGTTACTACATAAGTTTTATTAAATCTCTATTCATTTAATGGCTATAATCATAATCATTTTTTATTATTATCTTTCTTTTAAATATCTTTTTAATAGAAAAGTTAAAAAATATGGGAAAGTATAAAATTTATTATTAAACCCTATATTTTTATAACCTAGCTTTATTCCATATTTAATATCACTATATTTTTCACTATCTATTAAATTATTTAAAGAGATAGTTGCACCATCATTTGCTTTTACCTCAACTGGAATTAACGAATCTTTGTCTCTTATAAAAAAGTCCATTTCTATTGTACCTTTTTCGTTTTTATAAAAATACAATTTATATCCCTGTTTTACTAGCATATCTCCAACTATGTTTTCATAAATTGCTCCCTTGTAAGTATTAAAATTTTTATTGTTTCTTAAATCTTCTTGTGCTTCTTCATCTAGTGAACCAATTAATAGTCCTGTGTCTCTAAAATAAATTCTATAATTATTGGGATTAAAATTTCCACCGAGTGGAAGCTCTGGTTGTTCTAAACAATAAGAAATATTAATAATACCACTATCCCTTAACCAATCTATTGTTCCAATATATTCTCTACTTCTTGCACTAATTTCTACTTTGGAAATTTGAAACTTTTTATTTTCATTTCCTAAAAATACTGGTATTTTTCGATATACATTAAGAATCTTTCCATGGTCCAATCCGACCTGCATATTTAGTTATATCTTCTTCATAATCTTGAAGTATCTGATTTTGCATTTTTAGAGTTCCACTATAATTGTTATTCTTTACAAAAGAATTAACAATTGCTGGCATTCCGCCTATTATCATGTACTCTTTAAAATTTTCAAACATTACTGAAAGCTCAGTAGCAGAAAAAGGTTTTAAATTCTTCATGTGTTCATATAAATTTTCTATTTGTTCTTCTTTATATCCTTTAGCCCAAAGAAATTCCTCAAAATCTAATGAATACATTTCAAAGTCTTCCTTGTTTCCAACACTATTTGACTCAATTTCATTATAATTAATTCCCATAAGTGAGCCTGAACAAATTACATCATATCTTCCATCTTGATTAAATGACTTTAGAGAAGTTGCACAATTAATACAATCTTGTAATTCATCAAAAAATATTAATGTATCTCCTGGTATAAACTCAAGATTAGGTTTTCTTAAAGAAATATTCTTAATAATAGTGTCTACATCAAATCCATCATCAAAAATATCTTTAAACTGTTTTTGAAGTATAAAGTTAATTTCAATTACATTATTATAGTTGTTTTTTGCAAAATTTCTAATTGATTCAGTTTTTCCTATTTGTCGAGCACCTTTTACTATTAAAGGCTTTTTTTCTGGATTGTTTTTCCACTCTATTAAGTATTTATCAATTTTTCTTTTTAAAAGTTCCATTATTTATCACCATCCTATATTTATTATATCACAAAATTCTATATTTTCTATATATAATAATCACAAAATTCTTATTACCTGAAAACTAATATATCCTAATTAAAAAAACAGTCTAGAGACTCTATTACTTTCATAATAGATATTTCTAAACTGTTGTTTAAAAAGAATATATTAAATTATTCCTCTGTTTTGTTTTCTGTTTCAGTTTCTTCTGAAGTTATATCTTCTACTGGAGCTGCTTCTTCAGTTGCTGTATGTTCAACAACTGGTGCTTCTTCTGTTGGTGTTTCTGTAACTTCTGGAACTATAGTTTCTTCTACTACTAAAACTTCTCCTGTTGCAATTTCTTCAGCTGTTGTTACTTCTGTTACAGGTGTTTCAGCAACTACTTCTTCAGCTACTGAAACTTCTTCTGTGAAGTCTTCTTTTAATGTTATTTCCTTAGTTTCTATTCTTGCTCCAACTAATTCTTTAGTTTTTGAAGCTTTTCCTACTCTGTCTCTTAAGTAATAAAGTTTAGCTCTTCTTGCTTTACCTACTCTTACTACTTCAACTTTTTCTACTAATGGTGAATGTACTAGGAATGTTTTTTCAACTCCTACCCCATAAGATATTTTTCTTACTGTAAATGTCGCGTTTACTCCTCCACCTTGTTTCTTTATTATTATTCCTTCGAAAACTTGGATTCTTTCTTTGTTTCCTTCTTTAATTCTTACATGAACTCTAACAGTATTTCCTACTCTTAGTTCTGGAATTTTATTTTTTAATTGTTCATGTTCGATTGATTTTATTATATCCACTTTACTTCCTCCTTCTTTGTTATTGTGTAAGCGGTACTATTTTGTACTTTACACTTCCTCCTTGCGGGTATTATTATTTTTTAGTCTACAAATTCTATTGTGATTTTTTTTCTTTCTTTGCCTGCAACTGATTTCATTATTGTTCTTATTGCTTTGGCAATTTTTCCTTCTTTTCCTATAACTTTTCCCATATCCTTATCAGATACTTTTACTTCTAAAGTTATACCTTTTTCATTTTCTAACTCGTTTATTTCAACAGAATCTTTATCTTCTACTAAATTTTTTATAATTGTTTCTAGTATTTCTTTCATATCTGTTTCCTTTCTGCTATACAGCATTTAGTTAGATTAAACCTTTTATTTTATAATAATCTAAATTTTTTCTATTAGTGCTTTTACTGTTTCTGTTGGTTTTGCACCGTTTTTTATCCACTTATCTAATAGTTCTTTGTTTATTACTATTGTTGATGGTTCTGTCATTGGGTCATATGTTCCTATTTGTTCTATTATTTTTCCATCTCTTGGGCTTCTTGAGTCTGCAATTACTATATGATAGAATGGAGCTTTTTTCTTTCCTTCTCTTTGTAGTCTTATTTTTACCATGTATTTTCACCTCCTGAATTTATTATATATTTATAAAATTAATAACTATTTTTCAAGTCCTCTTGTATAACTTCCATAGCTATTGATAATTTTTATTACTATATTTTCATATTTTTTAAATCATTTACATCTATGTCCTTCATGTTTTTCATCATTTTCTTCATCATGCCACCTTTTTGGTTTTGCATTTTTTTCATCATTGTTTGTGTTGCTTCAAATGATTTTATAAATTTGTTTATATCTTGTACTGTTGTTCCACTTCCTTTTGCAATTCTCTGCCTTCTACTTGCATTTAATAATTTTGTATTTCTTTTTTCTTTTTTTGTCATTGAACATATTATTGCTTCTATTTTTACAAATTCTTTATCATCTATTTCTACATCTTTTAGCCTATTTGCTCCTGGTATCATTTTTAGTAATGATGAGAAAGACCCCATTTTTTTTATTTGTCTTATTTGTGCCAAATAATCATCTAAGTCAAATTCTTTTTTGTTTAATTGTTTTTCTAATCTTGCTGCATCTTCTTCTGTTAATGCTTCTTCAGCTTTTTCTATTATTGAAAGTACATCACCCATGCCTAATATTCTTGATGTCATTCTTTCTGGGCTAAATATTTCTATATCATTTAGTTTTTCTCCAGTAGCTGCAAATTTTATTGGTCTTCCTGTTACTTTCTTTACTGAAAGTGCTGCTCCACCTCTTGTATCACCGTCTAATTTTGTTAATACTACTCCATCAATTCCAAGGGCTTCATTAAATTTCTCTGATACATTTACTGCATCTTGACCTGTCATTGAATCAACTACAAGCAATATTTCATGAGGCTTTACTGCTGTCTTTACATTTTTTAGTTCTTCCATTAGTTCTTCATCTATATGTAATCTTCCTGCTGTATCTAGTATTATTACATCATTTAATTTCGATATTGCTATATCTATCCCTTGCTTTGCTATTTTTACTACATCTTTTGATGTCTCGTTTGCATGTACTGGAATGTTTAGCTGTTTTCCTATGACTTGTAATTGTTGTATAGCTGCTGGTCTGTATATGTCACATGCTACTAATAGTGGCTTTTTTCCTTGTTTTCTTAATAGATTTGCTATTTTCCCTGCTGTTGTTGTTTTTCCTGATCCTTGTAATCCTACTAACATTATGATTGTTGGTGGATTAGGTGTGAAATTTATTTTGCTTTCTGTTCCCCCTAGTAATTCTACCATTTCATCTTTTACTATTTTTACTACTTGTTGTCCTGGTGTTAATGATTTCATTACATCCTGACCTAATGCTTTTTCTTGTATTGTACTTATGAATTCTTTTACTATTTTGTAGTTTACATCCGCTTCTAATAAGGCTAGTTTTACTTCTCGTAGCATTTCTTTTAAGTCGTTTTCTGTTATTCTTGCTTTTCCTCTTATTTTTCTAGTTATTTCTTGTAGTCTTGATGATAATCCTTCAAATGCCATATTTTTTTTCCTTTCTTTAATCTTTTTCTTTAGACTAAATAACTTAATTCTTTTTTTATGCTGTTTAATATGCTTACTATTTGTTTATCAGTTGTATCTTTTTCTATTTTTGTTAATTCTGATAAAGCTTCTTGTATCTTTTGTTCCTGTGTTAACATCTTTTTCATAAACAATAGCTTTTCTTCATATTCGAAAAGTTTTCTTTCCCCCTTTTTTATTATGTCTCTGACTGCTTGCCTTGTGATGTTGTTATTTTCTGCTATCTCTGATAATCCTAAATCATTGTTGTAGTAGTCATTTATAAATTCAAATTGCTTTTCTGTTAAGAGTTTGCCATATAAATCGCATAGCATACTTACTTCAACTTTTTTTTCCATATACTTTTCCTCTTTTTTGTAATGCTAATATACTTTACAATATTTTTTTCGTTTTGTCAAGTGTTTTTTTCACTTTCTGTAACTTTTTTGCATATTTTTAGCAGTTATCTTCTGATAACTGCTTTTTTATTCTCTTGTTATAGTGCTATTCCTAAGAAACTAAATACAAATACTACAATATAATATATTACTTCTACTTTTACAAATGTTATTAATGCTTTATCACTTTCTTCTTCATTAAACATTTCTTTTACTACAAAGAATGTTAATACTGTTGATATTATACTTAATAGTGATGCTATTGGACTTGTTACATATGTTACATTATAACTTATGTATGTTAAAAATCCTAAACATGATGCTATTATAACTGGTATCTTTGCTATTGCTACTGCTGTTATTGATTTTGTTAGTTGTTGTTTGTTTTGTTTGTTTAACATATGTATTATTATTCCTAGTCCTAATACCTTTAATATAGGTGATACTACTAATTTTATTGTTGTTAGGAAATTAAATTCATGATATTCATATACTATACAACTTAATATTTCTTTGAATAATACTATTGCTACCCATATTCCAACTATTAATAGTGCTGTCTTGTAAAAATGATTATTATCATCTTTTACTACTTCTTTTATTGTTCCTGTTGGGTCTTTAAATAGTTTGTTTATTAACCCTTTTCCTTTTTGTGCTTCTTCTTTGAAATTCATGTTCTTTATTTGCTCTTTCGTTTGATTAAGTGTGTCTGCTGCTTCTCTTTTCAATTCGCTTTCTTGTTTTACTTCGTTTTCTTCCATCTTCCGCTCATAGAGTTTAGCATTTCTACTAACTCCTTCTCCTTTCCTTTTTTGTTTACTAAAAGTGTTTATTTTATTTATATGCAACACTTCTTTTTTTAATTCTTATTGTTTAGTCTCTTTGGCTTTTTCTTTTCTGATTTTATACCCTTTTTGCTATTTTTTCAAGTCTTTTTTATGGTTTTATTATAGTTGCTTTCTTTTGTTAGCAATTATTGGTAGCTCTTTAGTTTTTTTACTCTTTTATTATATTTTAATTATTGTTATCTAACTTTATCTTTGGATTTACTCGAGCACTTTTTATATTCTAATATACTTATATACTTACCAATAATGATGATCGCCAAAAATGAATTTACAGTATTTAGATTCTAATATATTTATATACTTACAGAAGAGTTGCGTATAGAATTGGGTTTTGTTTAAATTTACATTCTAATATATTTATATACTTACCAAGAACAAAATGACTTTTTAAAAAAAGAGCCATCTGAATTTACATTCTAATATATTTATATACTTACTCCTCCATCTAATTTATGTACAAATATTCCTCCTGCATTTACATTCTAATATATTTATATACTTACAGAAAGAAGCTTTAAATTCAATGTCAAATGGCAAATTTACATTCTAATATATTTATATACTTACAGATACATACAGTATCAAAATACAATAGCGATAACAATTTACATTCTAATATATTTATATACTTACGGTCTTCTGGTACATAATTTGTTCCAACATTTAATAAATTTACATTCTAATATATTTATATACTTACATCATTAGCTGTGATGATGATAATTATCGAAATGCTATTTACATTCTAATATATTTATATACTTACATTATGGAAATAACATATATAAGGCTGTAAATACATTTACATTCTAATATATTTATATACTTACAGCATTTAGTAATGCTACAGAGTTTGCAAGTGTAAAATTTACATTCTAATATATTTATATACTTACTTGAACGACAAAAGTGGAAATGGTGCAAAATTGGATTTACATTCTAATATATTTATATACTTACTAAAGTAGCATTAGAGCCACTTAAACTTGCTGTATCATTTACATTTTAATATATTTATATACTTACTGATATTGATGAAAATTTGAATTTGGAGGAGTAAAAATTTACATTCTAATATATTTATATACTTACATTTATCTACAAAACGGTAATCAATTTTATTGTGAATTTACATTCTAATATATTTATATACTTACCCTCATGCATTAGCACAAGTTGTTAGGCATCAAGTATTTACATTCTAATATATTTATATACTTACATGGTTAGACAATTTTTTCTATATATTATAAATATATTTACATTCTAATATATTTATATACTTACGTTGAAATTATAAAAGAAACAATAGGACAATACACATTTACATTCTAATATATTTATATACTTACAATGCTTCGCTTCCAAATTGATTAATCTCTAATTTATTTACATTCTAATATATTTATATACTTACAGAATAAAAATAGAAAAAAGTTACAAAATAAAAAGAGATTTACATT
>CAMUDX010000028.1 GCA_947087745.1 uncultured Clostridium sp.
AAAATTTTTTTCAATTTTTTTCAAAAATGCTTGACTTTTTATAGTTGGTCTTTCTGGAAAGAGAACATTGTAAATTTAGATATGAAAAAACAACCTACAAACTTTATAGTTCGTAAGTTGCTATAAATTGGAGCGGGTAGCGAGAATCGAACTCGCGCTATCAGGTCGGAAGCATGACATTCTACCACTAAATTATACCCGCAAATATAATACAATTATAGCTTAGAGAAGAAGAAAAATCAATAGGAAAAAAATCAAAATTGAAAGTAGATGTACCTCTTCTCAACATACATATAATAATTTAATAAATCAAGAAAAAGTACAGAAAGACTTAAATTCAGCACCATTTAAATAATCAAGAAAACCGCTTTCAGAAGAAAAATTAAACTTCAAGACACAGCTATGCAACTTTTGAGTTTTAGCACCAAATAACTTATTAACTTCAAAATTACCATATTTACCATCACCAATAATAGGAAAACCAATATGAGCGAGATGAGCTCTAATCTGATGAGTTTTTCCAGTTTCAATTTGAACATCTAACAAAGAAGAATTATCTTCATAAGAAGCAATAACAGAATAAGAAGTCACAATTTGTGAATAGCCAGTTTTAGGAAAATCAGAAATATAAACCAAAGACTTTTTAGAATCCTTAAAAAGATAAGCAATTAATTTATTAGCTTTAACAGAAGGAATCCCATAAACCAAAGCAAGATAATGCTTTTCAATTTCATGATTTTTAAATTTATCAAGCAGAATATTCAAAGCAGACTCATTTTTAGCAAAAAGAACTAATCCAGTAGTATTTCTATCCAATCTATGACAAGGCATAGGTTTAAAAAGAGCCCCAGAATATATTTTATGAACTTCGTAAGTCAAGCTATATTCACCAGTAACTTCAATATTATTAGGTTTATCAATAACTAAAATATTCTTATCTTCAAAAACTATATTTAAATTGAAGGAAGGTTCTAAAAGATTATCAGAAATATATAATAAAATATTATCTCCAGTATGAATAGTAACATCTTTATTTATACGAACATTATTTATCTTAATATCTTTTTTTCTTAAAGTTTTAAAAACAGTATTAATAGAAAGCTTAGGAAAAACGCTTAATAAGAATACAGAAAGTTTTTTATTATCAAATTTTTTATCAACAAATAAATTTTTCATAATCACTCCAAAATAAAGTATAAAATATACTATATAATAAAAGCATTTTAAAAGATAATATAAAAATATAGCAAAATGCTTATTAACCAATATAGCACGAAAAATGTAAAAACAAAAATAAGAAAAAAAGACAAAAAATGAGTAAAACTAAGCAAAAAAGAGTAAAAAAAATATATAATAGTATAAATTTGGAATAAAAAAAACAAAAAAGACTAATAATATAAGTACAAGAAAAAAATGACTTGCTAAAAGAGGAAAAATATGGTATAATAAACTATAGGTTTTAATAAAACAAAGAAATAAACTAAGATTTTTTAAACATTAAGAACTAGAAAATCAAACATTCACATATTAATTTTAAAAAAGAAATTGCTATAAAAAAGCAATTACAAACTATAAAGAAGGAGAGGATGTATATTTTATTATTTAGAAAGCTAAGACATTATACAAAAGAAATTTTGAAAACTTTTAGCATAATGGCAGTAGGACTTGGTTTAATAATTGCAATAGTATTAATAAAATATAAACCAATGTATGAGGTAAAGTTATCTAACAAATCGTTAGGGTATATAGAAAATATAGGAGAATTTGAAGAGACAATAGAAGATGAACTAATAAACATTAATGGAATAAATGCAAACTATGTTACCCTAAATGAACAGCCAGAATATGAATTTAAATTAGTAAGTAAAAACACAGAAACAAATGAAGAACAAATATATGCAATGTTAAATGAAAAAGCAACAGTAACATATAAATACTTTGCTGTAACATTAGAAAATCAAGCTAAAGCTTATGTAAGTACATTAGATCAAGCAATGCAAGTAGTAGAGGATATTAAAACCCAATATGCAGATGATGTCAGACTAAATTTACAAATCGTAGAAGAATATACAGAAAATAATGGAGAAATAGATGTAGCATCTGTAGAAACAGCTGAAACAGCCATTGGAGATGGTGTAGAAGTAATAAAAGAAGAAAATAAATATATAAAAATAAATGGTGTAAAGATAGAATCGATGCCATTAAATCCAAACACAAGAATAATTATATCATCAAGATATGGAGAAGTTAGTAGAATAAGAAGTTCTTCACATAAAGGATTAGACTTAGCATGTAAAACAGGAACAGATATAAAGACTATAGCAAAAGGAAAAGTAGTATCTGCAGGAGATAGTGGAGCTTTAGGAAACTTAGTAAAAGTTGACCATGGAAATGGAGTACAAACATGGTATGCACACTGCAGTAAAATTTATGCAGAAGTAGGTCAACAAGTAGAAGCGGGAGATGTTATTGCTGCAGTTGGATCAACAGGAAATTCAACAGGACCACATTTACACTTAGAAATAAGAATAAATGGAAATGCAATAAATCCACAACTATATATTTATAACAAATAATAAAAACAAAAATAATAAGAATAAACAAGAAAATCACTAATAAATATTAATAAGTGATTTTTTTGTTTTTTCAATTGATTTATTTACAAACAAAGAATTTAGTTATATAATGTATGCGGTAAAGTTGTATTTAATTAAAAACAACTAAATAATTCCACAAAAAAGGAATTATACCTTGAAAGGAATGAGAAAAATATGGAATTAAAAAAAATATTAGTAGGGCTAGAAGGCTTAAAAGTAAAAGGAGATTTAGACATAAAAATAACAGGAATACAAAATGACTCAAAGAAAATAAAAAAAGGCAATATGTTTATAGCAATAAAAGGCTATACAACAGATGGTCATGAATACATAGAAGAAGCAATAGACTCAGGAGCAACAGCCGTTATGGTAGAAGCAGGATGTGATACTAAAATATTAAAAAAAGTAAAAGAAGAGATAACAATAGTAATGGTACCAGACACAAGAAAAGCATTAGCACAAGTAAGTGTAAATTATTATAAAAATCCATCATCAAAATTTAAGTTAATAGGTGTAACAGGAACAAAAGGAAAAACAACAACAACATTTATGATAAAAGACATATTAGAAAAAGCAGGAAAAAAGGTTGGATTAATAGGAACAATATCAACATACATAAATGGAAAAAAGATAGCAGATAGTGATAGAACAACACCAGAAAGTATAGAATTACAAGAAATATTTGCAGAAATGGCAAAAGAAGAAGTAGAATATGTAGTAATGGAAGTGTCATCACAAAGTTTAAAATTACACAGAGTAGAAGGCTCAGAATTTGATGTAGTAGTATTTACAAACTTATCAGAAGACCATATTAGTGAAAGAGAACATACAGACATAAAAGAATATTTTGAAGCCAAAATGGAATTATTTAAAATGTGTAGTAACGGAATAACAAATGCAGATGACTTATATGGAGCAAAAGTACAAAGAATGTTCCCAGATAGTCAAATCTCAACATATGGAATAGATAACTTTAGTGAATTAATGGCAAGAGATGTAACAGTAACAAGTTCATATGCAGACTTCAAAGTAAAAATAAATGGAAGAAATGAAAGAATAAAAGTAGGAATACCAGGAAGATTTAGTATATATAATGCATTAGCAGCAATAGCTGTAGTGCAAAAATTTGGAATAGACACAGAAACTATAAAATCAGCATTATTAGAGGTAAGAGTACCAGGAAGATCAGAAATAGTAGACAATAAAGAAGAATTACCAATAATGATAGACTATGCACATTCACCAGAAAGTTTAGAAAACATATTACAAGCAGTAAAAAATTATGTAAGAGGAAATGTAATATGTGTATTTGGATGTGGTGGAGATAGAGATAAAAGAAAAAGACCAATAATGGGAGAAATATCAGGAAGAATAGCAGATTATACAATAATAACAACAGACAACCAAAGAACAGAAAATCCTGAAGATATAATATCAGAAATAGAAGAAGGAATAAAAAAGACAAAAGGAAATTACAAAATAGTAGTAGATAGAAAAGAAGCGATAAAAGAAGCAATAAAAATGGCAACTAAAAATGATATGGTAATATTAGCAGGAAAAGGACATGAGACAGAACAAGAAATAAATGGGAAAAAATATCCATTTGATGAAAGAATAATAGTAAAAGAAGTAATAGAAGAGTTAGAAAATAAAAATAAGAAAAAAAGATAATAAACAAAAGGAAAAAAGAAAATAGAGGGGGAAACAAGGTGGATTTTCAAACAAGGATAGTATTATTAACATTTGCAATAACAATAGTAATCTCACTAATAGTAATACCAATATTAAGAAGATTAAAAGTAGGGCAAAGGGAAAGAGAGGATGGACCAGAATCACACCTAAAAAAACAAGGAACACCTACAATGGGTGGAATAATAATGATGATAGCAATTGCAATAGTATCAACAGGAATATATTTATACTATACAAAAAAAGGAGAAATAGAAACAGCAAAAAACTTAGTACCAATAGTTTTACTAACTATGGGATTTGGATTAGTAGGATTTATAGATGACTTTATAAAACTAATATTAAAAAACACAAAAGGACTAAAGCCAAGTTTTAAGATGTTAGGGCTATTATTTATATCAGTAGCATATGTATTGTATTTAATAAAAGGAGTAGGAATACCAACAGAAACATATATTCCAATATTAAAACAATATGTAGGGATACCTGTATATGCATATATACCATTTGCAGTATTGGTATTACTTGCAACAACAAATGCAATAAACTTAACAGATGGAATAGATGGATTATCATCAAGTGTATGTACAATTATAATAACGTGCTTAGCAATTATAGCAACAATATTAGGAATAAAAGAAATAGTAATAGTATGTTCTATAGCAATAGGAGCAGTGTTAGGATTTTTAATGTTTAATCTACATCCAGCAAAGGTATTTATGGGAGATACAGGATCACTATTTCTTGGAGGCTTAATCTCAGGTGTTGCATTATACTTAAAAATGCCATTACTATTATTACTAATAGCATTAGTACCAGTAATAGAAACAATTTCAGTAATACTTCAGGTAGTACATTTTAAAAGAACAGGAAACAGACTATTTAGAATGGCACCAATCCATCATCATTTTGAATTATCAGGATGGAAAGAAAATAAAGTAGTAGTAGTATTTAGTTTAGTTACATTAGCATTATGTGTAATAAGTTTACAAATTATATAATGTAAAAAAGAGAAAGGAAACAAAATGGCAAGTAAAAACACAAAAACTTCAAAATTCTCATGGTTTCTAAATAATCCAGTAGATTTTACTTTAGTAATAATAATATTAATATTATTATGCTTAGGATTAATAATGTTATTATCTGCGAGTTCACCAAAGTCATTAGCAGAGTATGGAACAAGCTATCAATTTTTTGTAAAACAATTAATATTTGCAATATTAGGACTTATTGCAATGGCAATGATATCAAAGATAGATTATAGATTTTATAAAAGGTTTTATAAAATATCATGGATTGTATCAATAATATTACTAGCACTTGTATTAGTAATAGGAAAAGAAGTAAATCATGCAAAAAGATGGATAGAAATAACAACTAGTCTTTCATTCCAACCATCAGAATTAGTAAAATTTTTAATGATAGTATTTTATGCAGGAATGCTTACCAAAAATAGAGATGAATTAGGAAATTTTTGGACTGGACTAGTAAAACACATATGTATGTTAGCACCAATAATAGTATTATTACTATTACAACCTCATTTCAGTGCATCAATGGTAATAATCGGAATTTGCTGTATAATGATGGTTATGGCAGGATGCAAACTATGGCAATTTATAGCAAGTGGACTTTCTATAGGAATACCAGTAATTATAGCATTAGTCATAAAATCACCATACAGACTACAAAGAG
Source organism: uncultured Clostridium sp. (assembly GCA_947087745.1). Taxonomy (GTDB): domain Bacteria; phylum Bacillota; class Clostridia; order TANB77; family CAG-508; genus CAG-269. The sequence continues at coordinate 5,982 of CAMUDX010000028.1, forward strand.
TTGTAACATTTATGAATCCATGGCAAGACCCAACAGATACAGGCTGGCAAGTTATACAAAGTTTATATGCGATAGGATCAGGAGGACTTTTTGGAACAGGATTAGGAGAAGGAAAACAAAAGTATTTATATTTACCAGAGCCACATAATGACTTTATATTTTCAGCACTAGCAGAAGAATTAGGGTTTATAGGTTGTGCAATAGTTATAATTTTATTTATTATACTAATTTGGAGAGGAATCCTTATAGCTATGAAAGCACCAGACATGTTTGGAAGTTTAATGGCTATAGGAATTACAGCATTAATAGGAATACAGGTAATAATAAATATAGCAGTAGTAACATCATCAATGCCAGCAACAGGAATGCCACTACCATTTTTCAGTTATGGAGGAACAGCACTATTTATACTATTATGTGAGATGGGAGTACTACTCAATATATCTCGTGCGAGCCTAAAAAATTAATTTATATTATAAAGTTTAGCTAAACAGCATAAAAAGCTGTATATAACAAAGAGGAGTTTGATAATATAATGAAAGTAATAATTGCAGCAGCAGGAACTGCAGGACATATAAATCCAGGATTTGCAATAGCAAGTAAGATAAAAGAAGAACAGCCAAATTCAGAAATTATTTTTATAGGGACAAATAGAGGACTAGAAAATGATTTAGTACCAAAAGCAGGATATGAATTAAAACAAATAGAAGTATATGGATTAAAAAAAGAACTATCAATAGAAAACCTAAAAAAGATATATAAAACTGTAAGAAGTATAGGAGAAGCAAAAAAAATAATAAAAGAATTTAGACCAGACATAGTAGTGCGGAACAGGTGGATACATATGTGGACCAGTAGCAATAGCAGCAAAAAAATATAATATTCCAGTTATACTACATGAAAGCAATGCTTTTCCAGGAAAAGCAGTAAAAATGCTTTCGAAAAAAGCAGACACAATATTAATATCATTCAAAGATGCTAAAGAAAGAATAAAAAATGCAAAAAGAATAGTATATACAGGAACGCCAGTAAAAATAACAAAAAAAGAATATAATATAAATCAAAAAAATCAAATTATAAACAATATGGGATTAAATGCAAGTAAGCCAATCATTTTAGTATTCGGAGGAAGCCAAGGAGCACAAAAGATAAATGAAGCAATAATAGGAATACTAGAAAATAGACTTAATAAAAAATATCAAATAATGTGGGCAACAGGACCTAAGCAATATGAAATAATAAAAGAAGAATTAAGAAATAAAAAAATAAACATAGAAAAAGTAGAAAATGCAAAAATAGTACCATATATTTATAATATGGAAGAGGTAATGAATGTATCAAATATAATAGTTGCAAGAAGTGGAGCAATGACGATTTCAGAGATTTCAAAATTAGGAAAACCATCAATATTAATACCATTACCAAATGTTAGTCAAGACCATCAATTATACAATGCTAAGGTATTAGAAAAAATAAATGCAGCAAAAATTATTTTAAATAATGAACTTACAAAAGATAACTTAAATCAAGCAATAGAAGAAATAATACTTAATAAAGATACAATGGAACAAATGAGTAAAAATGCATTAAAAGAGGCAACATATAATGTAGAGGATAAAATTTATGAAGAAATAAAAAGACTAATAAAAACGAAAAAATGATTTAGTAAATATTATAAAATCTATATTTTGGATATTGTCCTATTAGGGGAAGGAAGTAGAAATGAATACAGAACAAATAATAGCATTATCAGTATATACACTAATAATAATATTACTCACAATATTAATATATAAGCTTATAATAAGACCAAAAAATAAATTAATAGAAGGATCAGAAAGAAAATCACCAGAGGAGTTAGACTTAAACAACAGAATATTTTTGCATATGACAGATGGAATTATAGCATTCGACATGCAAGGAAAAATGATACTAATAAATCCAGCGGCAAAAAAGCTATTAAGTATATCTCCAGAAGATGCAACATTTACAGATGTATTTGGAAAATTTGGGCTAGATGAAATAAACATGGAAAAAATAATATATCTAGAAAATTGGACATCAACAGAACAAAGAATAGAATTAGAGGACAAATATGTAAATGCATTTTTTGCACCATTTAAGAACGAAAAAGAAAGACCATCAGGAGTAGTAACAGTATTGCAAGATATCACAGAACATGTAAAACTAGATAATATGCGAAAAGAATTTATTGCAGATGTATCACATGAATTAAAAACACCAATTACATCAATAATGGGATATGCAGACACACTTCTGGAAGGAAATTATGATAAAGAAGTAAGGGACAAGTTCTTAAATGTAATAGCTTCAGAAGCAAGAAGAATGGCAAAACTAGTAACAGATTTACTAACATTATCAAGATATGATAGTAACAAAAATCAATTTAACAAAGAACAGTTTGACTTAGGGGAGCTTGTTAAAAAATGCCAAGACAAGTTGGCAATAGAAATTAAAAAGAAAAATCATGATGTAAGATGCTTTGTAACAGCAGATGTACCACCAGTATTTGCAGATAAAGGAGATATAGAAAGAATAATTTTAAATATTTTATCAAATAGCATAAAATATACGAAAGATAATGGAACAATAAGTATATATGTTGGATTTGTATATAATGATGCATATATAAAAATATTAGACAATGGTATAGGAATTCCAGAAGAAGATTTAGGAAGAATATTCGAAAGATTTTATAGAGTAGATAAAGCTAGAACAAGAGAAATGGGAGGAACAGGATTAGGATTATCAATTGCTAAAGATTTACTAGATAAAAATGGAGGAAGTATTGATATAAAGAGTATTGTTGGAGAAGGTACAGAAGTTGTAATTAAAATTCCGACAAAGTAAGAGAAAGAATCCACTTCATTACGGACAGACAAAATAAAGTTTTATAAAAAAATATTGATATTTATTAGTTAATGTAGTACAATATAAGCAATTTACAAAAAGCTAAATTTAAATACAATAAGAAAAAATAAATAAATTTTTTCGAAATAATAAATAAAAATCTATTTATGAAAATGGAAATAAAATGGAGGTAAACATGGAAGAAATAATAGAAGAAGAGAAAAAGACAGTGCTAGTAGTAGATGATGAGGTAACAATAGTAGAATTATTAAAACACCATTTAGAATTAGAAGGATATAATGTATTAGAAGCAAATGATGGACTAACAGGATTAGAAATAGCATTAAACGAAAGACCAAACTTAATATTACTAGACATCATGTTACCAAAACTAGATGGGTTATCAGTATGCAAAAGAATAAAAAATATATATAATGTACCAATATTAATGATAACAGCAAAAGACACAGAAATAGATAAAATATTAGGGTTAGAATTAGGAGCAGATGACTATGTAACAAAACCATTTAGTACAAGAGAACTAATGGCAAGAGTAAAAGCAAATTTAAGAAAATATGATGCAGTATTATTAGAAAGCCTAGAAGAAAAGAAACAAGAAGAACAAGGAAAAAAACAACCAGAAAACAAAATAGTAGTAGGAGATATAACATTAGATTTAGACAAATTCGAAGTAAAAATAAAAGGAGAAGTAATAGACTTAACCTTAAGAGAATTTGAAGTATTAAAATTCTTAGCAATGCAAACAGGTCAAATAGTAACAAGAGAAGAGTTACTAGAAAAAGTATGGGGATATGAATATTATGGAGATATAAGAACAGTAGATGTTACAGTAAGAAGAATAAGAGAAAAAATAGAAAAAGATACAACAGCCCCAAAAAGATTAGTAACAAAAAGAGGAATAGGGTATTATTTAGCAGCAGACTAGGACAAGCAAAAAACAGTTAATATATTTATTATAATGAAAATACTAAAAAAAGAAACAAAAATCCGAAAGGAATGAATAGATATGAGTAACTTTGTACATTTACATATACATAGTGAATTTAGTCTATTAGATGGTGCAAATAGAATAAAAGATTTACCAGTAAGAGCAAAAGAATTAGGAATGAACGCCATGGCCATAACGGACCATGGCGTTATGTATGGTGCAATAGATTTTTACAAGGCATGCAAAAAAGAAGGAATAAAGCCAATAATAGGATGCGAAGTATATGTAGCAAAAAGAACAAGAAAAGACAAAGAGCCAAATGTAGACAATAAATATTATCATTTAATATTACTAGCAAAAAATAATCAAGGATATAAAAACCTAAGTAAATTAGTATCAATAGGATTTGTAGAAGGATATTACTATAAACCAAGAATAGACTTAGAAGTATTAGAGCAATATCATGAAGGATTAATATGCCTAAGTGCTTGTTTAGCAGGAGCTGTAAATCAAGCATTATTAAATGATGAAAATGAAAAAGCTGAAGAAATTGCATTATGGCATAAAAATTTATTTGGAGAAGACTATTATATAGAAATACAGAATAATGGAATACCAGAACAAGCTTTAGCAAACCAAAAACTAGTAAAATTAGCAAGAAAGCTAGATATACCACTAGTTGCAACAAACGATGCACACTACTTAAAAAGAGAAGATGCATATAATCATGAAGTATTACTATGTATACAAACAGGAAAGAAAATAAACGATGAAGACAGAATGAGATTTGATACAGATGAACTATATGTAAAATCACCTGAAGAAATGAGTGAATACTTTTCAAACTTACCAGATGCAATAGAAAATACAGTAAAAATTGCAGAAAAGTGCAATGTAGAATTTGAATTTGGGCACACAATATTACCAAATTATGAAGTACCAGAAGAATTTGAAACACATGCAGAATATTTAAAAAAGCTATGTTATGATGGAATAAAAAAGAGGTATGGAGAAAATCCTACACAAGAAGTATTAGAAAGAGCAGAATATGAGTTAGGTGTAGTAGAGAAGATGGGATATGTAGACTACTTTTTAATAGTATGGGACTTCATACATTACGCAAAAGAAAATGACATACCAGTAGGACCAGGAAGAGGGTCAGGAGCAGGGTCATTACTTGCATATGCAATAGAAATAACTGATATAGACCCAATAAAATATGGACTAATATTTGAAAGATTTTTAAATCCAGACAGAATAAGTATGCCAGACTTTGATGTAGACTTTTCAGATGCACAAAGACAAGAAGTAATAGACTATGTATCAAACAAATATGGGCATGACCATGTATCACAAATAATAACATTCGGAACAATGGCAGCCAAAATGGTAATAAGAGATGTAGCAAGAGTTTTAGAGTTTCCTTATGCAGAAGCTGATAAATTAGCAAAAATGATACCAAATGAAATACACATAACAATACAAAAAGCTATAGAGCAAAATAGAGAATTAGGTGAACTATATGAAAATGATGAACAAATAAGAAAACTATTAGACATAGCAATGAGTTTAGAAGGAATGCCAAGACAGGCATCTACACATGCATGTGGAGTAATAATAGCAAGAGACCCAGTAGACACATATGTACCATTATATGTAAAAGATGACCAGATATCAACACAATATATAATGACAACACTAGAAGAATTAGGGTTATTAAAAATGGACTTTTTGGGATTACGAACACTAACAGTAATAAAAGACACAATAGAACTTGTAAAACAAACAAGGGGAATAGAAGTAAAATTTGATGAAGAAATGAATGACCCCAAAGTATTCAAGCTATGGCAAGACGGAAGTACAATGGGACTATTCCAATTTGAAAGTCAAGGAATGACAAACTTCATGAAAGAGCTTAAGCCAGACTGTTTAGAAGACTTAATTGCAGGTGTATCACTATATAGACCAGGACCAATGGACCAAATACCAAGATATATAAAAGGAAAGTTAAATCCAGGTCATAATGAATATACACATCCAAGTTTAGAGCCAATATTAAATGTAACATATGGATGCATGGTATATCAAGAGCAAGTAATGCAAATAGTAAGAGAACTTGCAGGATATTCTCTAGGAAGAGCAGATTTAGTACGTAGAGCAATGGGAAAGAAAAAGCTTGATGTAATGGAAAAAGAAAGGGAAATATTTATTAATGGGCAGTTAGATGAGAATGGAAAAATAGTTGTACCAGGCTGTGTAAGAAATGGAATAGATGCAGAATCAGCAAATAAGATATTTGATGAAATGTCAGAATTTGCAAAATATGCATTCAATAAATCACATGCAGCATGTTATGCAGTAGTAGCATATAGAACAGGATATTTAAAAGCATATTATCCAGCAGAATTTATGGCATCAATGCTAAATAGTTTTTTAGGAAATTTAGATAAAATACCACAATATATAGATGAATGTAAGAAATTAGGAATAGAAATCTTAAGACCAGATATAAATAAAAGTTACACAAGATTTACAGTAGAAAGTGACTCAAGTGACAATGAAGATATTAACACACCACACACTGGAAAAATAAGATTTGGGTTAGGAAGTATAAAAAATGTAGGAATAGTACCTGTAAACAATATTGTAAAAGAAAGACAAGAAAATGGAAATTTTAAGGATTTTACCGACTTTTGTGAAAGAATGGCAGGAGAAGCAGTTAACAAAAAATGTATAGAAAGTTTAATAAAAGCAGGAGTATTTGACCAGTTTAACCAAACAAGAAGTACATTATTAGCATCATTTGAAAACATAGTATATATAATACAAATATCAAATAAAAAGGGAATAGATGGGCAAGTATCAATGTTTGATTTAGGAGGAGAAAGTGAAGAACATACAAAGCAGATAAAATATACATTTAATGAGCAACCTGAAATGGGAGAAAAAGAGTTATTATCAATAGAAAAAGATATGTTAGGAATATATATATCAGGACATCCACTAGAGAAGATAAAAGACCAAATTTTAGCACAAACAAATATCAATTCACTACAGATGAGAGAAATTGACGAAATAAATGCACAAGAAAGTGTAGAGATGACTACAAAAGAAGAAATAAGATTTCAAGATGGGCAAATAGTAAAAATAGCAGGAATTATCACATCAATAAAGAAAAAATATACTAAAAATAACAAAATAATGGCATTCATGACTATTGAAGATTTATATGGTCAAGGAGAAATAATAATATTTGAAAATGCCTACATGTCAGCACAAAACAGTTTGATTGAAGAAAATATAATCTTAATAGAAGGCAGATTAAGTATAAGAGAAGATGATGAGACTAAGATAGTAGCAAATAAAATTACAAATTTTGGCACAAAAGAGCAAAAAGCAATGTATATAGATATAACAACTGCAAGTGAAGAAGAAAAATCAAAATTAAGAGGAGCAATAAAATACTTCAATGGAGATAGAAACAATATGCCAGTATTTATAAAAATTGGTGAAGAAGTAAAACCTTGTGGTCAAATTTATTATACAGATGAGATAAAAAAGGTATTTGAAGACATTGTGACAAGTAGTAATATTAGTTATAGTTCTATTTGAATTATATAGTCCTGTTTAACCGCGATACGACTTAAAAATAATTTGATACGCCCCTACAGGTACCACCAAATTATTTTTAAGTGTATCGCTGACACGGACTTCTAATATTGTTACCAAACTATAACTAATATTTCGGTAAAAGGCTGAAAAACTATTGACTAAAAGATATAAAAAGAATATAATTTACAAAGACTAAAGCAAAAAAGGAGAATTAGATGGATGATATATTTCTAAGACCAGAAGAGATATTAACAGTAGACTTACATGACAAAACAGTATTAGAAGCAGAATACATATTAAGTAAAGAATTAGATACACTGCCATATTATATAAAAGTAGTAGAAGTAGTACATGGATATAGAAAGGGACAAGCAATATTAAACATGATAAGAAAAGAATTTAAACATCCAAAGATAAAAAGAAAGTATCAAACATTTAATAGTGGAGTAACTAGACTTGAGATAAATCAATAATACGAAAGGAATAAAAAAGATGGAAACAGAAAAAAACGATAAAAAAACAAAAAAGGTAAAAATAGATACTGGAAAATTAATAGGAAGAATAATAGCAAGTATAATGCTAGTTATATTATTAGCAGGGTCATTTTATAGTTTAATATATCTATTAATAAATAAATAATAAAATCATCCTTTTAAATATTGCATATAATCAATAATAGAAAGGAAAAAATATGATAGATAATTTTGTACAAATATTAGAGAATTTTTATGAAAGAAATATATTAACATATATACAAACATTACAAATGTATCCAATAAAATTAATAAGTGTAATATTAGATTTAATAATAGTAGTATTTCTAATATATCAATTAATAAAAATAGTAAAAGATTCAAGAGCATGGCAATTAATAAAAGGAATAACACTTTTAATAATAGCTAGATGGCTAAGTGATATATTAAATTTAACAATATTAAATTATTTATTATCGGAAGTAATGAATTGGGGAGTAATATTGTTAATAATAATATTCCAACCAGAAATAAGAAGAGCATTAGAACAATTAGGAACGAACAAATTTACAAGATTTTTTGGAATAGACAATAAGGATATAGTGACTAGAACAAAAGAAGATATATATAAAATAGTAATTGCAGTAAGTGAGCTTTCAAAATCAAGTACAGGAGCATTAATAGTTATTGAAAGAGACATAAAAATAAAAGATATAGTATCAACAGGAATAGCAATAGAATCAGAAGTATCACCACAATTATTAGTAAATATATTCGTTCCAAATACACCTTTACATGATGGAGCAGTAGTAATAAGCAATAATAAAATTGCAGCAGCAGCATGCATGTTACCATTAGCATCAGATATGGATATTGCAAAAGAATTAGGAACAAGACATAGAGCAGCAATAGGAATATCAAAAGAATCAGATGGAATAGCAATAGTTGTATCAGAAGAAACTGGTAAGATATCAGTTGCAAAAGATGGAACACTAATAGCAGATGTAAAAGAAGATGCATTAAAAAAGATATTAATTAGTAATATTATAACAAAGAGATTCCCAGAAGATAAGCAAGTCAAAATGAAACATTTTGAAAAAATAAAAAACAAAATAAAAGAAAAATCAGAAAAGAAAGATGCAAAAAAGCAAAAATAGAACAACAATGAAACTAAAGGAGATAGTGTTAGTAATATAAACTAATACAAACAGGAAATATGCGAAATATAAAATTAACAATTGAATATGATGGAAAAGATTTTAATCGGATGGCAGAAACAGCCTAACAAATTAAATATACAAGGTACAATAGAAAAAGCTATTGAAGAAATAACAGGAGAGCAAGTGGAGCTAAATGCGTCAGGAAGAACTGATGCAGGTGTGCATGCACTTGCTCAAGTTGCTAATTTCAAGACAAATTCTAAATTACCAATAGAAAAAATTCCATTAGCAATAAATTCAAAACTAAAAAAGTCTATAATAATTAAAGAAGCAGAAGAAGTAGATGAAAGATTTCATAGTAGATTAACTTGTAAACAAAAAACATATAGATATGTAATAAATAATACACATAATGGAACTGCAATATATAGAAATTTTGAATGCCATATACCAACTAAATTAGATATTGATAAAATGAAGCAAGCTGTAAAATATTTTATAGGGGAACATGATTTTAAGGCATTTAAGGCAAGTGGAACAAGTAGTAAAAGTAGTGTTAGGACAATTTATGATGCGAAGGTTTATAACGATAATGATAGAATTTTTATAGAATTAACAGGAAATGGTTTTTTATATAACATGGTTAGGATAATCTCTGGAACACTAGTTGATGTGGGTTTAGGCAAAATAAAGCCAGAAGAAATAGAAAATATAATTAATATAGGAAAAAGAGAAAATGCAGGAAAAACACTACCAGCGCATGGATTGTATTTAGTAAAAGTAGATTATAAATAGGTACGAAAAACAAAAAAGTTCATATTATATAGTAGACATAGAATTAAAAGTGGAACTCCACTCGATATACAATAGAAAAATTTATAGGAGGAAAATAATATGAGCAATATACTTATATTTTTCGTATTACCAGTTGTTACAATAATCTTAGCAATTGTATTACAAAGAATTCTTAAATGCCCAATATTGGTTGCTGCAACATTTTTTGCTGTTTTCCTTATATTAGCTTTTACAGTATTTGATACTTCATTTATAATATATGGTATAATCTATTCAATATTAGCATATATAGTTGCATATATAGCACAATTGATTTGTAGAATAAAAAGTAGAATTAGAGAATGTTGTAGAAACGATGATGATGATAATGATAATGATTGTGATAATGGATTATGTGGTATAATAGGAAGAATGGGCAATAGCTGTAATTGTAATAATGGAAGAAGCGGAAGTAATTGTGGATGTAGAAATAGAAATAGTAACTGTAATTGTGGTTGTACAAGTAATAACAATAATAATCGAAATGTAATATCTCTAGATGATATAAATACAATTAATAACAGTAATTCTGGTTTTGTAATATCTTCTAATACTTCTAACTGTGGTTGCAATTGCAATAATAATGCACAGAATGTGGTTTTAAATGCTGAATTTGTTCCTAATAGAAATAATAATGGTACTACAGGAAGTTTCAGAGGTTGTTATAGAAGAAGACGATAGTTAAATAAAAGTGAATAAAGAAATAGAAAAAGAAGATTTTTCGAAAAATCTTCTTTTTCTATTGACAAATGTGTCTTTTGCACTTATAATGAATAATGTTCGTGTTAGAGGACAAACTAATAAAAATGGCGAAGTAGCTCAGTTGGCTAGAGCATTCGGTTCATACCCGACAGGTCGGCGGTTCGAATCCACCCTTCGCTACCAGTTATAATCATTGAACTATTAGGTTTGATGATTTTTTTATTTATTAGAAAAAAATAAATGTATTGCATATAGAAAAAAAACATAGTATAATGTTCACATAATCATATATAGGTATGTAACTTTTATTATTAAAACATAAAGAAGGGAGACATTTATGAGCAAAGAAACAAAACAACTTCGGAATCTGACAGAAGAGGAAAGAATGATGGTTGAAGATAATATTAGATTGGTTAATTTTGTTATTCATACAGATTTTGATGTTCATGAAGATTCATCAGAATATGATGATATGGTATCTATAGGAAATTTTGGCTTAATAAAGGCAACACAAAAATTTAATAAAGAATTAAATATTGAATTTGCAACATTTGCAATAAAATGCATAAAAAATGAGATTAATATGAATTACTATAGGAAAAGAAAACGGAAAAAAGAATTAATAAATATGGGTAAGCATATGGAGGATACTATTGCAGATGGAAACAATCAGACTTTACAAGACATAATAGAAGACCCAAAAGCTAACTTTGTTGAGAAAATATTTAAACAACAAGAAACAATAGAATCTTTGGAGATAGTTTTAAATTGTTTAACACCAAGAGATACAATTATATTATGCAATACAATTGCAAAAAAAGTGCAGAAAGAGATTGCAGAAATTATAGGGGTAACGCAATCACATGTATCACGAAGGGTAAAAAAAATACACTCAGAAGTTCAGAAAATTGTAAACACTACAATTGAAACAAAGAAATTGTTTCGAGTAACAAAAGGAGAAGATTTATACCAAATAACATTTCCTTTAGGAAGAATTGGAGATGTAGAGGAGATTTTATCTAAAATACTATCAGAAGTACAATCAGAAAACTTATCTGATTTATTAATTACTCATGATAGCAATGAAGTTACTATAAAAATGCCAGTAAATACAGAAGGACTTTTAATGAGTTTTGCTATCATTGCACAAATTTACCAAGCACTTTACAAAAACTATCCAAACTTCTTTGATGAAATGCAATAATAAAAGAACGAGTAACATATAGAAAAAATATGTAACACAAGTACCAAAAGTCCTGATAATATATCAGGGCTTGTATTAATAAAACAATATTACTTGCAAACAAGAAAATAAAATGATAAAATGCAATAGAAATAAGCACAAGAAAGATATAAAATAAATGAGGAAAGGAAGAAATAAAAAATGGAAAAAGAAAGAGGATTTGAAATAGCAAAAGGATTTGAAGACAAAGGAATAAATTTACCAATAAGAAAAACAAAATATTCAGCAGGATATGATATAGAAGCAGCAGAAGACACTATAATACCAAGTTTCAAAAAAGGAGCAGCACCAACATTAATAAAGACAGGATTAAAAGCATATATGAAAGAAGATGAATATCTAATGTTATGCAACAGAAGTTCAAACCCAAAGAAAAAAGGATTAGTAATGGCAAATAGTGTAGGAATAATTGACAAAGACTATTATGGAAATCCAGATAATGATGGTCATTTTATGTTCTCATTCTTCAATATAAAAGAAGAAGATATAGTAATAAAAAAAGGAGAAGCTATAGGACAAGCAATATTCCAAAAGTACTTAACAGTAGATAATGACCAAGCAGAAGGAGAAAGAATAGGGGGATTTGGTTCAACTAGCAAGTAGAAAAAACAAAAAATTTATAACTAGAAAACACTGGAACAAAAGGAAAAATAATCAAAAAAAATTGGTAATAGCTTTGACTTTTACCAATTTTTGTAGTATAATAGAAGAGGTTAAAAGAGATACAAAAGTTATCAAGAAAAAAGAAGAAAAACAACAATTGATAGCTTTTAAATTTTTACTTTTAGTCAAGATGAAGAATGCTGAAAGGAGTGACTTACATGTTCAATGTAGGCGATAAAATTGTATATCCAATGTATGGAGCAGGAATAATAGACTCAATAGAAGAAAAAAATATATTAGGAGAGAAACAATCTTATTATATACTAAAAATGCCAGGAGAGGTAAAAGTAATGATACCAACACAAAAGGCAGAAGAAGTAGGTGTAAGAAATATAATAGATGAAGAATCTGCCCAAAAAGTATTTACAGTATTAGGGCAAAACGAAACAGATATGGAGAAAAACTGGAATAAAAGATATAGAGACAATATGGAAAAAATGAAAAGTGGTGACATTTATGAAGTAGCTGATGTAGTAAGAAATCTGAGTTTCAAGCAAAAAGAAAAAGGATTATCAACAGGGGAAAAGAAAATGTTAAACAATGCAAAACAAATATTAGTAAGTGAACTAGTATTGACAGGACATGCAAGCCAAAATGAAGTAGAAGAATTAGTAGACAACAAGATAAACACATCATTTAACCTATTCAAGACGGAAGATGTAATAAAACCAAGTATAGTAAAAAAATTTATACCATTTGAAGAAACAGGAACATCAGAAAATTTATAAGAAAAGTGGATGTTAATGAAAGCAAAGCTTTAACCTTCTAAGCAACTGCACTTACAATGTAACTTAACCTTGTGGAATAGGAAAATAAATATATAAAAAACTATATTAGAAGTAATAATTAAAAATATTTCTAATATAGTTTTTTAGTATGAAAATAAGATTGACAAAAGAACTGATGTTTGATAATATAAACGTGAAGAGAAAAAAAAGGAAGGTAAGAAGAAAATGAAAATAATACACTGTGGAGATATACATTTAGATTCACCAATGGAAAGTAAATTAAGCAAAGAAAAATCAAAAAAGAGAAAAATAGAATTGATAGAGAACTTTAAAGAAATGGTAGAATATGCACAAAAGGAAAAAGTTGATGTAATAATAATAGCTGGAGATTTATTTGACGACACAAAAAAGACAATGTTAAAAACAACCAAAAGATATATAATAAATATAATAAAAGAAAACGAAAATATAGACTTCTTATATTTAAAAGGAAACCATGACATAAATAACTTTTTAGAAGGTGAAGAAGAGTTAGAAAATGTAAAAACATTTGAAGAAGAGTGGAAACAATACAGATATGAAAATGTAGTAATATCAGGAGTAGAATTAAATAAAAACAAAGCCAATATATATAATAAACTAATATTAAAATATGAAGATTATAATATAGTAACATTACATGGTCAAATAGACAAAAGTATAAATCCAAAGGACAAAGCAGAAACAATATATTTAAATCAATTAAAAAATAAAAACATAGATTATTTGGCATTAGGACATATACATAAAAGAGAAGAAGGAAAGTTAGATAATAGAGGAAATTATAGTTATTGTGGATGTTTAGAAGGAAGAAGCTTTGATGAATGTGGCGAAAAAGGTTTCATACTATTAGAAATAGAAGGAGGAAAACTATTAAAAAAAGAGTTCATAAAACAATCTAAAAGAACTATACACAATATAGAAATAGACATATCAGAAATAGAAACACAAAATCAATTTGAAGAGCAAATATCAAAAAGATTAGAAAACATAGAAGAAAAGGATTTAGTAAGAATAACACTTATAGGAAGTTATGAAGTAAATAAAGCTGGGGAAAATATAGAAGACTATTTAGACATAGAAAAAATAGAAAATAAATACAATGATGAATATTTTTATTTTGAAGTAAAAAACAATGCAAGAGTAATAATAAATTATGAAGAATTCAAAAAAGACATATCATTAAAAGGAGAATTTATAAGAACAGTAGAGCAAGAAGAACTTACAGAAGAAGAAAAAAGTGAGATATGTCTGACAGGAATAAGAGCAATATTGGGAGGTGAAATCTAAAATGAGATTAGTAAGATGCTATATAGAAAACTTCGGAAAAATAAGCAAAAAAGAAATCAAATTTGAAGATAACCTAACAATATTCAAAGAAGAAAATGGATGGGGAAAAACAACATTATCGGTATTTATAAAATCAATGCTATATGGATTTGACAAAAGTACAACAGAAAAAGCAGAAAGACAAAAATATAGACCATGGAATGGTGGAAAATATGGAGGAAATATAGATTTAGAAATACAGGGAATACAATATAGAATAGAAAGGTTTTTTGGAGACACTCCAAAGGGAGACACATTCAAATTAATAAATTTAGAAACAAATAAAGAAGTAAATACATACACAGAAAAGATAGGAGAAGAAATATTTAAACTAAACAAAGAATCATTTACAAAAAGCATATTTATACCGCAACAAGAAATAAAAGTAGAAATAAGCAATGACTTAACAACAAAACTAACTAATTTAGATACTATCCAAGATGATATGGATAAATATGGAGAAGCACAAAAAAGATTATTAAAGAAAAGTGAACAATTAAAAAAAGAAATAAAAAATAAAGAAACAGAAATAAGGGAAACAGAAATAAAAATAGAAGAATGTAAAGAGGCAGAAAAAAATTTAAATACATATGAGAGAGAATATAAAAATATGCAAGAAGAAAATGAGAAAGGAAAAGAAGAAATAAAACAACTAGAAGAAAAAATAAAAATAGCAAATGAACAGCAATTGAAAGAAGAAATTATAAAACAATATCAAAAAATAAAAGAGATAGAAGAAGATAGAAAAAAGGCAGAAGAACAAATAAAAGGATTTTTTCAAAATGGAACACCTAAAAAAGAAGAAATTCAAGAAATAGAAAGAAAAATAATGCTAGTAAATACAGCAAAAGATGAAGTTAAAGAAAAAATTATATATCAATTTCTAACAGAAAAAGAAATAGAAGAAAAACAAAAAATATATGATGATTATAAAGAAAAAAATAATATTATACAACAAATAGAAAAAAACAAGAAACAAAAAGAAGACGATATAGAAAATTTAAAACAAAGTAGAAACTATAAAATAATATTAATTGTAATATC
>CAMUDX010000029.1 GCA_947087745.1 uncultured Clostridium sp.
GGCACTGTATGGGACTTTCACCCACAAGTTGTTGCCCATGCTGGGCACACATGAAATAAGGAGATCTAAAATTAATTAGTCTCCTTATTTTTAAAATATCTTTTTTGCTTAGGACAATTGAATTAATATTGGTTATTATATAACCATTGAATATAATTCCAAGGTTCTAATGTATGTGGTTTATCGTATTTTATACCTTGTGTATCAACTGTTACAGAAGTTATTACTATGTTTTCAACTGGTGTGCTTGCTTCTTCTCCCTCTTTTTCTGGTGTTTTTACTTCAACATTTTCTATTGCATGTACAACATCCATACTACCATCTATTACTTTTCCAAATGGTGCATAGCTTCCATCTAAACTTGAATTATCATCAGCCATAATGAAAAATTGTGCAGATGCTGAATTGTATGATTCTTCTGTTAAAGATGGTGAATATGTTTGCGTATAATCTGCTCTAGCCATAGATATTACACCTTCTTTATGTTTTAATTTATTTTTATTATATCCGTTTTGTATGAATTCTCCTTTTATACAATATGTCTCATCTTTTTGATTGTTTTTAAGTTT
Source organism: uncultured Clostridium sp. (assembly GCA_947087745.1). Lineage (GTDB taxonomy): Bacteria > Bacillota > Clostridia > TANB77 > CAG-508 > CAG-269. Next base: position 570 of record CAMUDX010000029.1, read on the forward strand.
AATTCCTAAATTTGATAATTTAGGTTCTACCGCTTCTGTTGTTGTTTCTTTTTTTACTTCCCCTGTTGTCTCATCTGTTACATCTTTTTCTACTAACTTATTTCCTCCACCTTGTATCATAAATCCTTTTACAACTCTATGGAATGTTAACCCATTATAGAATCCATTTTCTACTAAGTTAACAAAATTGGCTACTGTTTCTGGTGCCATTTCTGGATACAATTCAATTTTTATAGTTCCATAATTTGCTACTTCCATTGTTACTATTGGATTTTTTACCTCCATTGTTGCCTTTTTAATGTATCCTACTACAATTCCTGATATTAATACTATTAATATTACTAATACTATTATTTTAAATATATTTGATTTTTTCACTTTTTTCTTTCCTTTCTCTTGTATATTTTGTTTTACAATTAAACACTTATATTCTCAAATACAAATTGTTCTTGCATTCTTTGTAATGATTGCTTTATGTTTTTTGCTCTTACTTCTCCTATTCCTTCTACATCATCTAGAGTTTGAGTTTCCGCTGCTAATATATGCTGGAATGACTTGAAGGATTTTACTAAGTTTTCTACTATGTTACTTGGCATTCGTGGTACTTTATTTAAAATTCTATATCCTTTTGGATATACTGCTACATCTTCATAACTATCTAAAAATTCATATTTGAATACTTTTGCAATACTTTGTAAAGTTGTCAATTCTTCATATGTTAATTTTGCTAATTCTTGTATCACTTGTTCACTTTCTTTTTCCTTTTTCTTAGTGTTACTTGTTACTATATAATCTTTTATTATTAATTGTTCCTCTTTTTCTACTCCACCTATTAACTCTTGTAATTGCATTTGTATTAGTCTTCCATCTGCCCCTAATTCATATATCTTGGCTTGTATCTCATCTGCTATTCTCATTAACATTTCTGCTCTTTGTATTACAGTTAATACATTATCAAGTGTTACAATATCATTGAATTCATATTCATTTAATATACTTAATTTGTTATCAAATACCTTTTTGTATCTCTCCAATGTTTGTATTGCTTGATTTGCTTTATTTAATACCACATCTGTGTTTTCTAATATATATCTTTCATTTCCTTGAAATATTGTAATTATATTTCTTCTCTGTGATATACTTATTACTACTTCTCCTGTTTGTTTTGCCGTTCTTTCTGCCGTTCTATGTCTTGTTCCAGTTTCTACTGTTGGTATATTGTATGAAGGTATTAACTGTGCATTTGCAAATAAAATCTTTTTGAAATCGCCACTTAATACTATGGCTCCATCCATCTTTGCAAGCTCATATAACTTTGCTGATGTATAGTCCTCATTTATATAAAATCCTCCATCTACTACCTGATTTATTACTTCTTCATCATCTGTTATTAATAATAATGCTCCTGTTTTTGCATGTAGAATGTTTTCTAGTCCATCTCTTATTGGTGTTCCTGGAGCTATTTTTTTTAGTACTTCATCTATATGTTCACCTTTATTTTGCAATTTTTCACCTTCTCTCTTTTCTTATTGTTTTCTCCATTTTTTATTTCTATTTTTAATCTATTTTAGCCCTATTTTTTTCATAGCTTCTTGAATATTTTTCACTCCTATTATATCTAATTTGTATTCATCTTTCAAGACCTTTTTATTACTTTCTGGTATTATACATGTTTTAAATCCTAATTTTTCTGCTTCTTTTAGTCTTTTTTCTATTAAGTTTATTCTTCTTACTTCTCCTGTTAAACCTACTTCTCCCATTATTACTGTATCTTTTGGTATTGATATATTTTTGTAACTTGATGCTGCTACACATATTATTCCTAAATCTATTGATGGCTCATTTATTTTCATTCCTCCAACTACATTTAGATACACATCTTGACTTCCTAATGATAATCCTACTTTTTTTTCTAACACTGCTATTAATAATGCTAATCTGTTATAGTCTACTCCATTTGCTGTTCTTTTGGGTAACCCAAATACACTTTGTGATGTTAATGCTTGTAATTCTATTAAGACTGGTCTTGTCCCTTCCATTGTTGCTATTATACATGAACCTGGTGGATTATCATCTCTTTCTGATATTAATACTTCAGATGGATTTGTTATTTCACACATTCCTTCTTGTCTCATTTCAAACATTCCAATTTCGTTTGTTGATCCAAATCTATTTTTTACACTTCTTATTATTCTATACGAAAAATACCTTTCTCCTTCTATATATAATACTGTGTCCACCATGTGTTCTAATACTCTTGGTCCTGCTATGTTTCCGTCTTTTGTTACATGTCCTATTATTATCGTTGTTATTCCTCTTGATTTACATATTCTCATTATCTGTGCTGTTATTTCTCTTACTTGACTTACACTTCCAGCAGCAGCTGTTAAATCTTCTGAAAACATGGTCTGTATTGAGTCTATTATTACTAGCTTTGGATTTAATTCTACTATATTGTCATTTACCGTTTCTATATTTGTTTCTCCTAGAAATAAAATCTCTTCATTGTTTATATTTAGTCTATCCGCTCTTAGTTTTATTTGCTCCGCAGATTCTTCTCCTGATACATATAATACATTTCCTTCTCCTTTTACTTTATCACATAGTTGTAATATTAGTGTTGATTTTCCTATTCCTGGCTCCCCTCCTAATAATATTAGTGATCCTTTTACTATTCCCCCTCCTAATACTCTATCTAGTTCTGCAAATCCTGTTGATGTTCTTGCTGTTTCTTGTCCTATATATGTATTTAATGGCTTTGGTGTTGATTCCACTTTTTTTTCTAACTTATTTGTTTCTGAATACTTTTCTATTTTTTGTTCAAAGAATGTGTTCCAGCTATTACATGCTGGACATTTTCCTATCCATTTTGCTGTTTCATATCCACATTCATTGCATACAAATATTGTTTTTGCTTTTGCCATTTTCTTAGTAGATGTTAGCTTTCAAAACTGACACCTTCTCCTTTCTTAAAATTATAAAATATACTTATATTCTCTTTTTTCTTTGTTAACATATCATGTTTTTCTCTTATTTTCAATATTTTTACTTAAATTTTAATCAATTGTTTTGATGTTTATAAATATATTTTTTAAAAAACACCTAATTTACCAGGTAACGGTGATTACCGCTATCTAGAAAAATAGATGTTTTTTTAAATATTTTATATTATTATTATATTTTACAACTAATTAAAAATCACTTTACCCTGTCTTACTCATTATATCTTTTCTCATTTTTCCAATAATCTTCTTTTCTAATCTTGATATATAACTTTGTGATATACCTAGTTCATCTGCAACCTCTTTTTGAGTTTTTTCTTTTCCTGTCTTAAATCCAAATCTCATTTCCATTATATTTTTTTCTCTGCTGTTTAATTTCTTTATTGCAGCTCTTAACAACGTTTTATCAACTTCATCCTCTAAGTCTCTGGACGTTATGTCTGAATCTGTACCTAATATATCTGATAGCAATAATTCATTTCCATCTCCATCTTTATTTAATGGCTCATCTATCGATATTTCTCCTTTTGTTTTATTAGATCTTCTTAAATACATCAATATTTCATTTTCTATACATCTAGATGCATATGTGGCAAGTTTTATTTTTTTATCATAATTAAATGTATTTACACTTTTCATTAATCCTATTGTTCCTATAGATATTAAGTCTTCTATTCCTATTCCTGTATTTTCAAATTTTTTGGCTATATATACTACTAATCTTAAGTTTCTTTCAACTAATGTTTGTCTTGCTTCTAAATTGTCTTTATCAGATAATTTCTTAATTAATTCCTCTTCTTCTTCAATTGGTAATGGCGGTGGTAAAGTTTGGCTTCCCGCTACATAGAAAATAGGTAAAATTTCTTCTTCTTCATCTTCTCCTATGTACTTTGCATAAATTGTATTTATACTGTTTTTTAGTAATTCTACTAAATTCATAATAATGTCTTCCTTTCCTTCTAAATTGTCTAAATCATATCGATACCTAGTAATGCTCTATATTCTCCTCTTTTCGTTAAGGATTTGTTGTATATTCCTATTATGGCTTTATCAATTACTTTTTTACTTTCTTCGTTTTCTAGTATTACTTTATCAACCTTTATTCCTAGTAACATTCCATTTTCTTTTCCTAATGACTTAAACGGTATAACTTTTAGTTTAGATAAATATTTGTTTTTGATTTTATCTGGTATTTTTTCAAAGTTTCCAGACAATATTTCTTCTAAGTTATTTAATATTTCTTTTTCTATTATGCCATATAATAATGTATGTTCAATGATTATAACTGGTATGTTTGTTATTGGCTCTTTTAATAAATTACCTGTATCTATCATTGCTCTTGTTTCTACTGTTTTTTCTTCTATGTATATTTTTATGTTGTAAAACATATCTTTTTTTGAAATCTTACTTCTTATTATGTTAATTGTTACAGCTATTAAAAATAACCCTACGACTCCTCCAAGAAAAACTGTTTTTAGTGTATATGCGCCTAAAAATATTCCATTTTTTGTTAATACTTCTTCTGGCTTGATTAGATATATTAATGCTGTTGCCGCTCCTCCAAATACAAATGATGTTAAATAAAATAATAGTAGGTTATTTATTAATGTTTTTATATCTCTGGGATTGAACATTATATATATCATTATTATTGATAATAATAACTTTGAAATTATATTCGAGTATATTGGTAATGCTGTAACATATAACATTATTACATATATTGTTCCTAGTATACTTGATATGAATATCTTTGTATGTTTTACTTTTCTTTTTGCGATTATTGATGTTGCATATAATATTATGTAATTCATTATTAAATTTTCTATAATAACTATATCTAAATAAATTGTCATGGATATATTCTAGCACTTGTCTTTCAAGAAATCTGTCTTTTCTTCTTGTAGAAAAAAAGAAATAATCTACATTTATAGATTATTTCTCTTCATTATTTCTTTTATTTACATGTTTTTGCTCTTATTTTTACGTAAGAATGATGGAATGTCTAAATCTCCTTGTGAGTTTCCTAAATCTGAATTTGATGGAATTGAGCCTATCTTCTTCTCCCATGTTTTTGATACTAAACTATCTACTCCTAGTCCTGATGTCATTGGTTGATTTTTTTCAAACCCTGTTGCTATTACTGTTATTTGTATATCATCATGCATATCTGGGTTTACTACTGTACCAAATATTATATTTGCTTCTGGATCTACACTTCTTTGTATTAATTCTGCAGCTGTGTTTACCTCTTGTAATCCTAAGTCATCTCCACCTGTTATATTTATTATTACCCCTCTTGCTCCTTCTATTGATGTCTCTAATAATGGACTTTGTATTGCTTGTTTTGCTGCATCTTCTGCTCTATTTTCTCCTGATGCTCTTCCTATTCCCATATGTGCCATTCCTGTATTTAACATGATTGTTTTTACATCGGCAAAGTCTAAGTTTACTGTTCCTGTTACTGTTATTAGGTCTGATATTCCTTGTACACCTTGCATTAATACTTCATCTGCTTTTTGGAATGCTTCTACCATACTTGTTTTTCTGTCTATTATTTGTAATAGTTTGTCATTTGGTATCACTACTAATGCATCTACTTTTCCTTTTAAGCTCTCTATTCCACGTTCTGCTTGTGCTAAACGCCTTTTTCCTTCAAAAGTAAATGGTTTTGTTACTACTCCTATTGTTAGTATTCCCATTTCTTTTGCCACTTGTGCTACTATTGGTGCAGCTCCTGTTCCTGTTCCTCCACCCATTCCAGCTGTTACAAATACCATGTCTGCTCCACGTAGTACTTCTGTTATTTCTGATTTGTTTTCTTCTGCAGATTGTGCACCGATATCAGGATTTGCTCCTGCTCCTAATCCTCTTGTTATTTTTTCTCCTATTTGAATTTTTGTTGAGGCTTTTGATTCTTGTAGTACTTGTCTATCTGTATTTACTACTATAAATTCTACTCCTCTTATTCCTGATCTTATCATTCTGTCTACTGCATTATTTCCTGCTCCACCTACACCTATTACTTTTATTGTAGCTGATCCATCCATCATTGTTTCATTATTATTGTCGTTATATTCCACCATCATGTTTTCTTCCTCCCTATATTTTATATAATTAAAATTAAAAACTTTGTTTAGTTTTATGAATAAAAGAATTCTTTTACTCTATTTAGTATTGTTTTTAGCATATTCTCTTTAGATTCCATATCTATATTACTTGATACCGTTTTTACAAATGGTCTGGCTGCTATATATCTTATTAAAGCATAACTTGTCCTAAATTCTGGTCTTACCATACTTATTGCTCGTCCTGTAGATATTTTTACTGGTATGTTTAATATTATTTTTCCTGCAATATCACTTTTGCTTATATTTGTTATCCCCTGCCCTGTTAATATTACATTATTTATTTTTGGCTTTAATCCTCTATTTGATATGTCCCTATTTACTAATGAAAATATTTCTTCTACTCTTGCTTCTATTATTTCTATTAATTCTGAACTTTTTATTACTCTGTTCCTTGCTTCATCTTCACAAGTATTTAGCATTATTTCATTATCATTATCTATAAAAGACCTTAGTGCTAGTCCATATTGTTTCTTTAATTTGTTTGCTTCTTCATCTGATATATTTAATACTAATGATATATCACTTGTTATGTTGTCTCCTCCAAGTGGTATTGTGTTTGTATATGAAAATGTATCTCCTTCAAATACTCCTATTTCTGTATTTCCTGCTCCTATATCTAATATCATAACATTATCATGTAACTCGTTTGTGTCTAATATTAAATTTCTTTCTGCCAATGTTATTGGTACTATTCCTCCAATTTCTAGACCTATTCTTTTGAATATATTTGATAACTTTCTTATATATTCTTTTTCTGCTAATATTATTTCTGCATGCATTGTAATGCTTGAACTTAGACTTCCTATTGGATCTTTTACTATTTTTCCATCATCTAATATTATTTTGTCTATTGCTATATCTATTAATGTTTTATTTTCTGGTATTTCAATGTCCTTTACTTGCATTATTGAACTTTGTACATCTTTTAATGATACTCCTGCATATTTGTCTTTTATCTCTTTAGTACTACTATTTTGTACTATGGTTACATATTTTCCTGGTATTGTAATATATGCGGAATTTATTTTAATATTTGCTTCATCCTCGGCACTTTTTATAGTCTTAGATATGCTCATACTTATTTCTTCTTCATCTATTATTTTTCCTTTTTTTATACCATTACATTTATATGATGCACTAGATATAGTTTCTATTTGTCCAAAGTTGTTTACTTCACCTACAACTGTACTGACTCTAGATGTTCCTATATCAATGCCAACTATAATATCACCTATTGCCAAGATAATTCCCCCATTGATTTTATTTTTTCTATGTAATTATATATATTACATTTTCCGATTTTTGTCAATAGAATTTGTAATATTCTTGTAATTATTTTGTAATATTTTTGTAACTATTTTGTAATATTGATTGTTGCTTGACTTTTTTATACTTTTTTCTCTTTACCTAATATCTTTTTCTTAGTTTCTTCGATTTTATTTGACCATTTCTCTACATAATATCTTCTTATTATAGTTAAATTTATAAACATTCTATTGATAAATACAAATATTGCCGCTACATATATATCTACATTTAATTTTTGTCCTAAATATGTTAGTAACATAGCTAATATTGCATTACAGAAAAATCCTGTTATAAAAATTATAAAATCAAAATTTTTCTTTAATATTGAGCTTACTCCTCCTAATACAGAATCTAATGCTGCTATTACTCCTATTGCTAAAAATATTGAATATGAATATGGTATCATTGGTGCATTTGTTCCTATTATTGCTCCTATTATACATCCAATTATTATCGCTAAATAAATCATTTCTATTTTTCCTTCCTTTATATATTTTTTATATAAGTTACTTTATATTAGTATAACTCTTTTAGTTCATATACTTGGCTCTTATTTCGTCATCAGTATATGCCTCTATTACAGTATTATTGTTTCTTTCTATTACTACATCAAATCCAAATTTTTGTAATTCGTCTGCATATCCTCCGCTTCCAAATAGTGCACTTTCTAAATATGTTTGATTTCCTATTGCTTTTATAGTATATGGTGGTAATACTCTCTTTCCATTTATGTGTATATATGTATTATTTATATCAGATATATATGATGTTGCTACTATTCTGTGATTATTTATTGATATTGCTTCTGCTCCTGCTACTTTTAATGCATTAACTATTACTAATAAGTCTTCATAGGTTATTCTGTCATTTTCGACATTATCCTCTTTTATAGTTATTATTATTCCTGGTCCTTCAACAGTAATTGTTCCTAATTGAGTTCTTAATTGATATAATTCCTTTTCTAATATATCTCTAGTTTCCTCATCTGTTTTATATTCATCCTTATAATCTTTTAATTTTACTAATATTTCTGAATGTTGTTGTGCCAGTTGTTTATATTCTTCTCTTATTTTAGATAATTCTGACTTTAGTTCTGATTCTGTCATTGCCTCAATTGATGTTATATCTGTTTGTTTCACTACTTTAAATTGCATAAACATTGTCATTACAAGTACTAAACACGCTATTCCTACTGCAATTGTTATTATAATTTTTTCTTTTCTCATTAAAGATACTCCTCTCAAGCTTTTAATCGTTTTTTCTATATAAAAAATTAATGTGTGGTTATATATTTAAATTTTAAAGCTTTTGTACTTTTTGGTATTTTTATATCACTCTCTTTTGTGAATGTTACTTCAATCTTTGTCTCAATTTTCTCAATTATTCCCCCTGGCCTATTTAAATTTGCTAAATATTCTGGATATCCTATTGCTTTTATTTCAAATGGTGAACCTATTCTTTCTCCTCCAACTTTTATTACATTTCCATCACATTCTATTGCTGTCATAGATGTTATTCGTATGTCGTTTACTGATACTGCTTCTGCCCCTGCATTAAATAATTCATTTATTATATGAATTATATATTTATCATGAACGACTAAATCATTTGGATCTCCAATATAATTTGTTGCTGGTACAGAACTATCTTTTAATGTTATTTTTACTCCTTTTCCACTTACATCTGTTGCTCCTAACAACTTTTGTATTACTTTTATCTCTTCTTCTAATTGTTCAAGTTCAGTATTGTTTTTTGTAGCATTTGTTCTTTCTATTTCCAATTGTTTCTCCATATGTTCTAAATCTTTATATAAATTATCGTATCTCTCTTTAGTTTTTAATATTTCTTCTTTTAATTCAATTTGTCTTGATGTTCTTCCTGCTGTTATTCCAAAGCCTCCTACTGTTTTTATTTGCATACATATCCCATATGTTAAAAATGCACACATTATTCCTAATGTTAAACATATTCCTTTTTTGTTCATGGCTCTTTCCTTTCTATCTTTAAATTTATCTCCTATTGATTTACTTCTTCTCTAAAGTATGCTTGAAAACCTTCCGTAAAGTCTCCATTTACAAATATCTTTCCTTCTCTTCCTGTTTCTTTTTCTAAAATATCTTTTATATATAACATTTTATTTGCTAAGTTACTACTATTCCCAATATATATAAATTTTTTCACATTTTCAATATAAATTATGTATTCTTCTTCATTTGATATATTGATGTTTGTTATTATATCATATATTTCTATTTTTTTGCAATTTTCTATAATTTTTATTACATCTTCTAGTTTTTCTAAATCTTTCCCTTCAAGTCTTTTTCCTGGTGATAGTTCTTGTGTGGAATATCCTACAATTATTGGCTTTGCTATATTTATACTAGATTCTTCTAATATATACCCTTGGTTGTCCAAATATAAAAATCCATTTTCTACTTGTATCATAAAGCTTTTTTGTCTTTCTTCTATATTTATTTCTAATTTATTAGGTAATATCTTCTTTGTTATTACTGTTTTTATGTATGGATTTTTCTTAAAGTCTTTTTCTATTTTTCTCTTACTTATTAAAAAAATGTTATTTCCTATTTTATCATCTACTTTTAGTTCTTCTATCATTACTTGCTCATTACCCGTTATATTCACTTTTTGTATTTTAAATATGTCAGAAGTACATAAAAATATACCTATACCAATAATGATTAATAGAAGGATTGTCCCCCTTATAATGTTTTTGGCTTTTCTTTTTTTTCTTTTTATTTCTTCTTTTGTATGTAATTTTTTATTTTTTGTGGCAGATTTTTGTTCTGCCACTTTTTTATTATTATTGTTTTTCTCTACTACCTTTTTCTTTCTGTTTTTCATTACAGCTTCCCTTCTATTTTATATAAATTTTTGCTCCTAGGTTTTCTAATTTTTTGTCTAATTTTTCATATCCCCTTAATATATATTGTATATTTTCTACCTCTGTTATTCCTTTTGCTGACAATGCTAATATTACCATAGCTGCTCCTCCTCTTAAATCTGTTGCTCTTACTGTTGTTCCCTGTACTCTTTTTACTCCTTTTATTACTGCTGTTCTTCCTTCTATTGTTATTTTGGCTCCCATTCTTATTAGTTCTTGTGTATATTTGTATCTATTTTCAAATATGTTTTCTACTATTACTGATGTTCCTTTTGCTTTTGTCATTGCTGCTGCAAATACTGATTGCATATCTGTTGGGAATCCTGGATATGGCATAGTTTTTATATCTACTGCTTTTAATCTCTTTGGTGCTATTAATTGTATATAGTCTTTTGTTACTTCTATTTTGCAGTTTGCTTCTTCTAACTTGTTTATTATTGGTTGTATTTGATTTGCATCTGCATTTAATAGTTTTACTTTTCCTTCTGTTATTGCTCCAGCTACTAAAAATGTTCCTGCTTCTATTCTGTCTGGCATTATATTATAATCTACATCTTTTAGTCTTTTTACTCCTACTATTTCTATTGTGTTTGTTCCTGCTCCTTTTACTTTTGCTCCCATTCTGTTTAAAAATTTCTGTAAGTCTATTATTTCAGGCTCTCTTGCTACATTATTTATAGTGGTAGTTCCTTCTGCTAAACATGCTGCTAATATTGCGTTTTCTGTTGCTCCTACACTTGGAAAATCTAAGTCTATTTTTGTCCCTACTATTTTATCACATTTGCATTCTATTTTTCCATAGTTTTCGTTAATATTTATTCCTAATTTTTCAAATGCTTTTAAGTGTAAGTCTATTGGTCTCGCCCCTATGTCACATCCACCTGGATATGAAAATGTTGCTTCTCTATACTTTCCTATTATTCCTCCTGCTAATATTACCGATGATCTCATTTCTCTCATTAAGTCTTCTGGTATTTCATATCTTTCTACTTTACTTGAATCTATTATTAGCTTATTTTCTTTTTTCTTTATTTTGCATCCTATTAGTTTTAATATTTCTATCATTTTTTGTGTATCATGTATATTTGGTACATTGTATAATTTTGTTATTCCTCCATTTAATATACTTGCTGCCATTATTGGTAACGCCGCATTTTTTGAACCTGATATTTTGACTTCTCCTTGTAGTTTTTCTCCTCCTTGTATTATGTAACTTGACATCTTTTTTCACTCCTTTGCTGATATATATTATGAACTTGTTATGTCAAGTGTGATTATTTGTCGATTTTTTTCATATTATAGTGAGAATAAAGTCCTCCTCTTTTAGAGTTAGACTTTGTTATTTCAGCTTTTTATTGTTCTTGAAAGTTAAATTTTTATTCTTTTCTTTTTCTATTTGTTTTGCACTTTTATTTGGCGTTGGTAAATCTTCTGGCATAGTACCACCAATTCTCTTAATTGTTTGCCTTACTGCCTGTCCTACTTTGTGATGTGTTATACATGCATCATTTTCATTATTAATATTTTTATTTTTTAATACTTCATCTGTTTGTGTAATTCTAAATAGATTAGTTGCTAGTTCGGTGCTACTCATATAATCTAATATATCTTCTTTTTCTGTTATTCCTTTTCTATTCGCTATATCTTTTGCTGTTTCTCCGTTGGGAGAATTCAAATAAGGACAAAATTTTTCTTATGGATTTCTTCAATAATTTTGTTGTGTTAGATAGCCTAAAAAAGATATAAATTATTTAGTCTAATTTGTAGTGAAAATCAATTTATGGAGGTTTTTATTATGGTAGAGATAACTTATCACAAAGAAGGAGATTTTTTCGTCCCTGACTTATATTTGGAAAAAGAAAATTATGAAAATGATTATATTATTGGAAAGTATGGTCATTTAAGATTAGAGTATTTGAAAAATCACAAAAAGGCTGAATATATAATAATGTTTATGAACAAGACTTTAAGAAAACATATTGTTGAAACAGATAAACAATCTAAAGAAAGATTTGAAATACTTATGAAACAAATGCTAGAAAAGAATCCTATTGATGAAAATTTGAAAAATACTGATCCTTTAAAATGGACTGGGATTATGAATAATTATAAGCATTCAGTTGAAGAAATTATATTTAAAGAATTGATTTATTGTTAAAAAATTAGGAGTAGTTTTGGCTACTCCTAAAGAAATTTTATTATTATCTTTTTTCTATGTCCTTTTTAGGTTTATAACTATTTTGGTGCATTCCAATTTCTATTGGGGGACAAGTTGAAACATTATTATTTCCATTATTGTCATTATTAGTAGTATCGTTTTCTTCCTTCATTTACTCCACCTCCTATATCATTTGAAAAATCAGTTTTATTCCAATAAAAATAACCTGTATAAGAGTTATTATAGAAGCATAATTATATAAACTGTGTTTTTTCTCTATTATTTTTTCATTATATTGGGCAATTTCTTTATAGCCTTTTATTAATTCTTTTTTCAAATCTATATTTTCACAATTATAATATTTATCATCACATATTGTTGCAGGTAAATATTTTATATTTCTTGATTTTAAACTGAATATAAATAAACATATAGCTATAATTGCTAGTATAAATGCAAAAATTGTAAATATAGCTATACTAGCATATTTTAACGTATCACCTAAATTTGAACAATGTATTTGAAGTATTTCTTTTATATTTTCTGGGTCTACTACTAATAATAACACTGCAGCATGAAATGCAATAAAAAATCCACTTTTGTTATCAATACTTTGCATTCTATTATAATACTGATTATAGCTATCTTTCATAATATCTAATATCTGCTCTATATTTTTTTCTTGTCTTTCTTCCATATTTGCTCCTTTTTATTTGTTTTCTGTTACTGTATTATTTTCCTTCTTCTCTAATTGTTGTATCTCAAATATTGCTTTTTGACTTTCAATTTCAGCTTTTAGTTCTTCTTCTGTTGGTAAATATGTTTTATACTTTGTTGCAAATAATTGCTCATTTCCATTTAATACAGAATATCTTGCTACATCTGCATCTGTTTCTGTACAAAGTAAAATCCCTATTGTTGGATTATCGTCTTTTGCTTTTTTTAGTTCATCATACATCCTAACGTACATATCCATTTGACCTATATCTTGATGAGTTACTTTATTTGTTTTTAAATCAATTAAAACAAAACATTTTAAAATATAATTATAGAACACTAAATCTATATAGTAATCATCTTTTTCGGTACAAATATGTTGTTGTCTTTCTACAAAAGCATAGCCTTTTCCGAAGTTCCATCAAAAATTTTTGTAAGTTATTTATAATACTTGTTTCTAATTCAGTTTCTGTATATTTATCTTCTAATGAATAACCTAAAAATTCGGCTATTAACGGATTTTTTATAAATTCTAATTTATCCATTAAATAGTGTTCTTTATTTTTTTCTTTCATTTCTTCAATTACAGGTTCTTTGACTTGCGACTTTAATAGTCTATAATAATATTGTGTACTTATATTTCGTTGTAATGTTCTCGTGCTCCAAGTTTGCTCAAGTGTTTCTTTTGCATACCAATCTCTTGCTTTTTCATCAAATACCTGTAATAAAATTTTGTAGTGTGTCCAAGAAAGTAAAATATTAGATTTTGCATTCACTGCGTGCAAAATGTTTGGAAAAGTTTTGTAAAATTGTAAAAAATAGTATAAATTTCTTATTTCAAAACCTTTACCATATTTTCCTTTTAATTCTTTAGACAACTTCTTTATTATTTCTGTACCATAATCAGCTCTGTTATCGCCTTTTAATTCTTCTTCTGCTATTCTATATCCTATAAACCAATTTCTTTCTACTAATGCGATATTTACTGATTGATAAGCATAATCTCTTGCTGATTCAATAATAGAGCACACATCTTTTAATACATTATTTGTATTTTGATATTTAATAATCATGGAATTATTATCTTTCTTTTCTAAATCCATTATTTACCTACTTTCTTTTTATTTTGAGCATTCTAAAATATAAATTCATCATTATCATTTAAAACAATAATATTCTTCATATTTAATTCATTTAGTTTTTTTCGTGTTGTATCATCCATATGCGTTGTATAAAAATTACAACTAGGATATTTCATAGATAATTCTTCTAAATTATCTATTCCCATATGTGATTTCTTTCCAACTATAGAATTGCAATCACATATTAAATGGTCGCACTTTTCTGCCATTTCCTCTATATTATTACAAAATCCTGAATCTCCAGTAAATCCAATAAGCTGACTATTATCGTAAAATATATATCCATATGCATTTATTCCTTCTTCATGCTCTAACAGTATTTTTTCTATTTCATACTCATCAATACTAAATTTGTCATTGTAGATGTACTTGAAATAATTGTTAATTTTTCCCACTTTATTAGGAAAAGCTAGTTTTGTGATATCATATACTTTATTTTCTCCAGTACTATCACAATATATATTAGTACATTCAGAATTATCAAAAATTTTATTTAATAAAACAAATGGCATATCTAAAAAATGATCTCCATGAAAATGTGTAATTAGTATATGATTTATCTTACTAGGCTCTATACCTACATTTTTTAAGATTTTACAAGTACCATTTGGAACATCGATTAATATCTTATTATCAATTAAATAACTTGAACTATTATATTTAGAAAATATATTTCCTGAACCTATAATTTTTAATTTCATTTTCATCCTCCTATTATTCAAATTGATTTGCTAATTGGTCTATTGAAATGCCACCATTGTCATCCCAATCTACTTTTACATTATCAAATTCTTCACTTCTAAAATTATTTAATCTTTCATAATCTTCTATATCCATTTTGAAATCTAATGCTTGTTTATTTTCATTAATCCTATTAATATTAGTCGATTTTACTAATGCTATCATTTTCTTTTCATTTATTATCCAGTTAAGTATAATTTGGTTTTGTGTTTTATCATATTTACTTGCTAATTCAACTAATAAGGGATAATTTCTTTTAGTTGTTCTATTTCTTCTTAATGGTTGATAGCACAGAAACTTTATATCATTTTTATTACAATAATCTAAAACTTTTATATCTTCATATATTTTACACTCTAAATTATATATTCCCTCAAAAAAGTCAATTTTAATTTCTTTATTTATTAAAGATAATTGTTCTAAGCTCGCATTACTAATCCCAATATATTTTACTTTTCCTAGACTTACTAATCTCTGTATCTCTTTATAAACATCTATTAAAGGAATTTTTGAAAATGAAGGTTTATGTAATTGAAGCATATCAACATATTCTATATCTAGAATTTGTAAATACTCATTTAATTGCTTTTCTATATCATCTTTACACTCAATAGTTGGCTCTAAATTTGTAGCAATAAACAATTTATCTCTATCTACTTTATCTATAAATTTCTTTAATTGTCTAACAACTTCTCCATTATTATAAAGCATAGATAAAGACAAATAGTTTTGTCCTAGATTATATGAATGAATTAATGATTGCATATCATTCTTAATATTTTCATAATCTATTTTCCAAGTTCCTATTCCTAATTCAAATATATTATTTTTATTTATCACAATTACCACCTCTAATAATCATTTATACTACTGAATTATATCAATAAATCCGTATTTTTACAACAAAAAATCCAAATTTTATTGACATTTACATAAAAAGATGATATATAATATTTGTATTTTATAGTACACTGAAAAATTAATAGACACGAAACACTGGTTAATAAGGGATACAATAAGTTATTCTCCCACTTCCGAGACATAGAGAATTAAGGTTTGTAGGAAACTTATTAACCCAATGCGGTGAAATATATTTGGCTGGTTTAGAATGAATAGTATGTAAAATGTCCAGCAGTGGTTAAGACCGATTAGCATGTTTCAAGTAAAACTCACTACTTTGTAAGAAAATTGCAACAATGGTAGTTTTATTTGTTGTGCCTAATGGGTCTTTTTGTTATGCTAAAAAAGACTATATAGGTATTGCTCTATATTCTTACAACGCATATCAAAAGGATACTGAAAAAATTTTATGCTAGGTAGCTTGATAAAATTTTTCAGTAGTCAAAATAATATTTGAACGGAAGTGATAAAATATTATTTTGATTTGGCGAAGCCAAACATAAATTATCTATCGCAAGATTAGATAATTTATGACCCCTCCGCTAGGAGCCCACTGACACCTTTCCAAAACGAAGTTTTGAAAGTGTCATAGTGGGTTACATACTTTCGTTAGAAAGTTATGTAACAGCTCCCTTTGGTCGCTTGCTTAGCTACCTGCAAGAAAGGATATTTTATATGGACAAAACAAACTATTCAGTAGCTAGAGTAGAAACTTATACTAAAACAAGTATAACTAAAGCTGAACGACATAACGAAAGAAAAAATAAATCATATTCTAATATGAATGTTGATTTATCTCAAACACCTAATAATATTCATTACAAAAGATGTGAAACTACCTACAATGAAAAATTAAAAGAACTAATCGATAGTAAACAAGTATCATTAAGAGGTTTAAGAGATAATGCTAAACTATTTGATGAACTCATATTTGATATTAACTCTGATTATTTTGAAAAACATGGTGGTTACGAATTTGCAAAAGAATTTTATGAGAGAGCCTTCCACTTTGCTGAAGAAGAAATGGGAACTGATAATATTATATCAGCAGTTATGCACGCAGATGAAATAAATACAGCTTTAACAGAAGAATATGAAAAACCTATATACCATTATCACTTGCATGTTGTAGCACTTCCTGTTGTAAGAAAAGAAGTAAAGTGGACTAAAAAATGTAAAGATAAATCACTAATTGGAACTACAAAAGAAGTAATCAATCAAGTAAGCCATAGTAATAAATGGAAATCAGACAAAGCAACTGACTCGCAAGGAAATCCTTTATACAATAAAAAAGGAAAAGCAGTTTTAATAAAATCATATAGCTTATTACAAGATAGATTTTTTAAGTATATGTCTGATAGTGGCTATAAAGACTTTATTCGTGGTGTGAAAGGCAGTAATCAAGAACATTTAAATGACTTACAATTTAAGATAAAAAAAGATACTGAAAGACTAGAAAAAATAGTCAATAAGGTTGAGGAAAAAGAATCTTCTTATAATTCCTATATGAAATATGATAAACAAATTGAAGATATTTCTTCTTTAGGAAAACAAAAAAGATTTTCTAAAAAAATTGAATTAGAACAAGAGGATTATGAACATTTAACGCAATATGCTAAAAAAGGAATTGTTGCAGATAAAGAAATATATGAACTTAATAGTAGAATTGATAATTTAAGAAATGCAGTAGATAAGTGGAAATCTCTATATGATGATATAGTAGAAAAAACAAAAGATTATTTCCATGCTATAAAGCTTGCCCCTCAAAAAGTTGCAAATTTCTTTAAAAGTCTATTTGATAAAGAAAAGCAAGATGAATTAGAAAGACAACGAATTGAACAAGAAAAAATACAAGCTCAAAGAAAAGCTCGTGAAGAAGCTAGAGAAAAAGAAAAACTTGAAAAGCAAAAATTAAAGAACTCTCCTGAATACAAGAAAAGGAGGGATGATAGAGATGCAAGATAATGAAAAAATATATAAAATTGAACTAACTAATGAAGAATATGAGTATGTAGAAAACTTAAAAAAAGAATATTATAAAAAATTAAGTCAAATGACTAAAGAAGAAAGATTACAATTTTTTAGAGATAACTATTGTAATGAGCAAAAATTGAACTTTGAAAAAGAAATAAACGGCACAATATACAAAGTAAATACCCACTTTGATGAAAATGCTGAAGAAAGTATTTTGAATAAATTTTTTAGACTAACAAAAAAATCTTAAGAATCACTTGAAGTATAAAAACGAATATGATATTATGTGAACACTACAAATTAAAACTTTGTAACACTTTATATCTTATTCGGCTGTCTAAAGGAAAGGAGTTGTTATGGGACAGTCAAATAACGAAAAAATAACTGCTTTGTACTGCCGTTTATCAAGAGATGATGAACAGCTAGGAGAAAGCAATAGTATTAAAAATCAAAAATTAATTTTAAGTAAATATGCTAAAGATAATCATTTTATAAATACTAAATTCTTTGTGGATGATGGATATTCTGGAACAAGTTTTACAAGACCTGCATTTGTTGAAATGATGGAACTTGCAGAACAAGGAAATATTGGAACAATTATTGTAAAAGACCATTCAAGACTTGGTAGAAACAGACTTATAGTAGGTCAATTATTAGAAGAAGATTTTGTTAGACTTCGGTATTAGATACATTGCTATAATGGACAATATTGATACAGATAAAGGACTAAATGATTTTCTTCCTATACAAGACTGGTTTAACGAAATGCATGCTAAAAACACAAGTCAAAAAGTCCGAGCAGTATTTAAAAATAAAGGTAATTCAGGTATTCCTTTAACTATTAATGTACCATATGGTTATAAAAAAGATCCTTTAGATAAAAATAAATGGATTATAGATGAACCCGCTGCAAAAATAGTAAGAAGAATATATAATTTATGTATTCAAGGGTATGGGACTCATCAAATATGCAATATATTAAAACAAGAAAAAATTCCAACTCCAAAAGAATATAAAGCAATGAATGGCTTATGCAATTATCATATATCTGAAATCAAATATTGTTGGCAGGATAGGTCTATATATGACATCTTATTTAGACAAGAATATATTGGAGATACAGTAAATTTTAAAGGCACAACTAAATCTTTTAAAGACAAAAGTAAAATTTATTTTTCAAAAGAACAATGGAAGATATTTAAAAATACACATGAGCCTATCATTGATGAAGAAACTTGGAATACTGTACAACGCATTCGAGAAAATAGACAACGTCCTACTAAGATTGGTAAAATAAATATATTTTCAGGACATTTATTTTGTAAAGATTGTGGCTCAAAATTATATTATTGTACTTCGAGAAGTTATACAGAAAACAGACATTTTTATAGATGCTCAAAATATAAAAATACTTCTTCTAAATCATGTACAAGTCATACTATTAGAGAACATATCTTAAAAGAATTAGTTTTAGATAATATCAAACAAGTCCTATCTTATATCCGTTCTTATGAAGATTTATTTATAAAACAAAAACTTGAGACTTCACTTGAAGAACAGAAAAAAATAGATAGCACAAACAAAAAATTATTATCACAATATGAAAAACGAATAAAAGATATTGATAACTTGATACAGCATATTTACGAAGATAATATTTCTGGCAAAATTACAGATGAAAGATTTACTACTCTATCATTAAATTATGAAAAAGAGCAAAAAGAACTCAAAAGTAAAGTTAAAGAATTAGCTAATATGCTTGATACAACTAAACAACAAGAACTAGATTTAACATCTTTTGTTAGTAAAGTAAAACAATATACTGAAATTTCAGAACTTACACCAGAAATTATAAATGAATTGATTTCTAAAATATATGTATATCAATCAGAAAAAGTAAATGGCAAACCAACTCAGCAAATAGACATTTACTATAACGGAGTTGGAATTATAAATATTCCACTAAATGAATATGAGCTAGAAAATGCTTTTCAGGAAAGTATTAAAAAAATAAAAACAGCTTAATATGTACTATTTTAAAGTAATGGAGCACATACCAATAATTGTCCTTGTTGGTAGTGCTCCTTATATAA
>CAMUDX010000030.1 GCA_947087745.1 uncultured Clostridium sp.
TAAAATTATACTACTCCACACACCATATCAACTTCTATCGTTACCTTAATTTTATGATTTTCTACTCGTTTAACCTTATTTTTACCTTTTCTTTCAAAACTAATAAAATCCTCAAAAGCAGTAAACTCAACTATTTTGTCTAATTCTTTAAATATAGCACCGAGCAACACTCCACGTGAGTAGACTCTTGAATTAGTTCACTTGCCATACTATATGCATTCATTGCACAATCAAACATTTCAAGAGTGCTCTTATCTGATAAGATTTTTAAAGCAGCATTAAGTCTTTCATCTACTTTTCCATCTGCATCTGTAGAAGTTGTCATATCTATTCCCCCTATTAGTTCTTATTTTGTGTTCCAGTTGTGATAATAAAAGTCATTTCCATCATGTATTAACACTTTTAATTTTCAATAGACCCTCCTTGCTATTTTTAAATTACTACTTAAATGAAACTTAAACAATCATCTCCTTTCAATTTTGAATTAGATTATTGATAAATAAAATATATCTGCTAATTATTTTATCACGATTTTATATAAAGTACAATTGTAATTTTTATAAAAAACTCTTAACTGTATACACTGTTCTTAATACATATTTCAGTCTTGCCTTTTTTCTTTATACATATTATAATACTATCAAATAAAAAAAGGAGTCTTTAAATGTTAACTGTAAATGAAATAAAAAAAATAGCAAATGCTGAAATTATAAATGGAACAGACAATACAGAGTTAAAAGATTTTAATATAAGTTGCACCAATCACTTTAATGGAGCTTTTTATCTTCCAGTATTTTTGCACACAGATAGACATCAATATATTTTAAATGCTGTAGAAAATGGTGCAATTGGATTTATGATTAGTTCTTCTTGTAATAACTATGAAAATATAATAAAAGAAAGTATCAAAATTAATCCTCATATTATCATCTTAAAAGTAGATAATGTAAATAATGCTTTATATGCAATGGGAAAATATAATAGACAAAAAAATATACATATTCCAATTATTGCAGTAACTGGAAGTGTCGGAAAGACTAGTACTTGTGAAATGATTGGTAGTATACTTAAAAAAGAAAGAAAAACATTTTCAGACAATAGAAATAATAATACTAGATTATTGCTATCTTTACTTCTTTTAGATATAGATAGCTATGATATTGCTGTTTTAGAGGCTGGTATTGCAAGCAAGGGAAAAATGGAGCCTATATCTGAATTATTGCAACCATCTATTGTGGTAATCAACAATATTGGTACAGCTCACATAGGTAATTTGGGAAGTCAAGAAAATATCTTAGCAGAAAAACTTCTTCTTACTAAATATATGAAAGATGATAAAATAGTATTTTTAAATAATAATGATTCTCTACTTGAAAATCTGAAATTAGATAACCATCAATATAATACTATTAGATATAGCATTGATGAGGCAACAAATATCAATCAGGAAAATACTGTATTAACTTTTGATACAAATATTTATGGTAAATCTACCCACTTTGTTATGAATGCTTTTGGTAAGCATAATGTTTCTAATGCTGTTTGTGCAATAAAAATAGCTAAACTTTTGAATATTAGTATAGAAAATATAATTAAAGGTATTAAAGAATATAAAAATGTAAATAGAAGATTTAATATAATACAACAAAATGGATTTACTATTATTGATGATACATATAATGCTAGTTTAGCTTCTATGCAAGCTGGATTAAAAAGTGCAGATAATATGCAAAATTGTAAAAGGAAAATTGCTGTACTAGGTGAAATGCTTGATTTAGGAGATTTTGCTATCGATTTACATTCCCAAGTTGGAGAAACTTTTAGAAATCTGAACTTTGATATTTTGATTACACAAGGTAAAAATACAAAATATATCTGTGAGTCTGCAAAAAAGTTTATAAAGACTGATAAAGTTATTAATTTCGAAAATCAAGATGATTTAATTAATGAACTTATTAATATTATTTCCCCTGGTGATTTGGTTTATTTAAAGGCTTCTAATAAAATGGGATTTAATAATATTGTTAATAAATTGTTAGAAGGTATAAAATATAGGTAAAATTCTATATATATTAAAAAGATGGAAATCTTCTCCATATTTTTTGTATAAAATTTTATCTTTTTGTTAATTACAAAGGTTTGTTTTTAAGCATTTTGAGTAAGTTTTGTATATTGTATGTATATTAATAAGCTATGTTTTGAGGTGTTAAATGACGTTAGA
Source organism: uncultured Clostridium sp. (assembly GCA_947087745.1). Lineage (GTDB taxonomy): Bacteria > Bacillota > Clostridia > TANB77 > CAG-508 > CAG-269. The sequence goes on from CAMUDX010000030.1 coordinate 2,222, forward strand.
ATTTAGGTTTTAAATGATTTAAGAGAATAAAAGTAAATTCATACTTATTTTTAGTATGAATAAAAAATTTTAAAAAATATATCACATTATTTATACAGAGATTATATAAAGAAATAGGTATTAAAATTGTTCACAAAAGATTATTATTGTTATATAATATTTAAAAAGATATACAAGGAGAAATCAATGAAGAATAGAACAATAGCAGATAGCTTAAAACCAACTTTTGAAAATGTAACAAGAGAATTTATAACAAATACTTTATATAAAATATTATTTAGTGATGAATTGCCTAACTTTAAATTTGATTTTAGAGAAGACGAAGCAATAACCTTTATAGAAAAAACATTGCAAGATTATAGAAATCAATTTAGAGATGAGTCATTTATTAAGGAATTGGAAGATGAACATAAAAGAATAGTACAAGCAATAAAGCAAAGATTTAATGACAATATTACACAGCCAGTAATGATAATAAGTAATTATAAAAAGTTTTTTGAATTGTTAAGACAATTCTATGAAAGAGATATAGAATTATATTTTTTAAGAACGAAAATGACAGGATTTCCTGTATATGAAAAAGACAACTGTTTTGAACAAATTTGGTTAAGAGCCACGCCAGATGATTTTAATAGTCCAGAAGAGTTTTTAACAAAACAGGTAGATATGATAAGAGACAGAACTTTGGAGAAATATGATAAAGAAACTTATTTAGGAAAATTAGATTTTTTAGATGATAATATAATTTGCATAAAAAATGGTATAGCAAAAACATGGGATGAAAATTCTAGAGAATTTGAGATAACAATTTATGATAAAAAATATTATAATAATATGGAACTATTTGATAGACCTCATTGTACTCTTTCTCTGATAAGATATGGAATATATGAAAAAGATGGAAAAAAGGTTTGCTATATTGGATCTGTACAAAGTAAGAGTCAATCTTTAGCAGACAAAGAATTATACGAAAGACAGGATATAAATAAAAAATTAAACAGAAAAAAATATAAAGTAAATTCTGAAGTTCCTGAAGAATACAAACATAAAGTAGAATCAAAAAGTATATTAGCATTAAGTTTATTTATCGATATTTTAAACAAAGAAGGAATTACAGAGATTGAAATTCCTTGTATGTATGTTTTAGATTATGAATATCATGAAAAAATAAGTAAGAAACTTTTAGAAGATTTTAATAAAAATTGGACAAAGGACAGAAAGAAGCGTTCACCATTGATGTATCGAGAAAAAACTTATTATTTAGAACGCAATTATAATAAACAAGATTTAATAAGCGAAATAAAAACAGAAGGAATGATAAGGAAATTTGAAAGAGTATTATATCATTATCCAAATGGAAAAATAAAAAGTTATCCTGGAGAAGTAGATAGTTTTTTTCACTTTAGTATCCCAGTTGTGAAATGTGAAAAAGAAATAAAAGGAGATATTTTAATAGAACTATATAGATTGATAAACGAAAGATATAAAGAAATTGAGAGATAAATAAGTTAAGAAAAGATTGAGGAGGTCAATAAAGTAAAATATGACCTCTTTTTTAAATTTGTATATTGTGTGTATATTAGCTAGTCGCTTTTGAGAGCTTTTATCAGATTTTAATGACTTTTACTAAAATAAAAAAAAGCCGTAATCGAAATAGATTACCGCTTTGTATATAGGTTTTTGACCTCTTGCCCAAATGGGCTCTTTTTTATCTCTTACTGAATTGTGGTGCTTTTCTAGCTTTTTTAAGACCATATTTTTTACGTTCTTTCATTCTAGAATCTCTAGTTAAGAAACCATTTGATTTTAATTCTGGTCTGTATTCAGAATTTGCTTCATTTAAAGCTCTAGCAATACCATGGCGAATAGCTCCAGCTTGACCTGAGAAACCTCCACCGCAAACTTTACAAATTACATCATATTTATCTAATGTATTTGTAACTGTTAAAGGTTGTTTAACTATAACTTTTAATGTTTCTTCACCAAAAAATTCATCTAATTTTCTACCATTTACAGTTATTGCTCCTTTACCTTCTACTAATCTAACTCTAGCAATTGAGCTTTTTCTTCTACCTGTACCATAAAATACTATTTTCTTATCTGCCATTATTGTACTTCCTCCCTATTAAAAATTCCATATTTCTGGTTGTTGTGCTTGATTTTCATGTTCACTACCAGCATATACTCTTAATTTTGTAAGACTTTTTCTTCCTAAAGAATTGTGTGGTAACATTCCTTTTACAGCTAACATCATAGCTCTTTCAGGAGTTTTTTCCATCATTACTTTGGCAGAAATTTCTTTCATTCCTCCAATATATCCTGAATGATGTCTATATACTTTTTGATTTATCTTATTTCCTGTTAAGATTGCATCTTTGCAATTAATTATTATAACATGGTCACCTGTATCTATATTAGGTGTAAATGTTGGTTTATGTTTTCCTCTTAATAATTTTGCAGCTTCTGTAGCAACTCTACCCATTGGTTTGTTAGCTGCATCTATTATATACCATTTTCTTTGAATTTCGCTCTTTTTAGCACTATATGTAATATTATTCATGGTAATATTAACCCTCCTATTTTTATATAATTATTTATATATGAAATTTAAATAACAAACTACCGGGGAGAAGTTTTATATTTAAATCATATTTATACATAATACTGAATAATTTTAATACAAAATAAGCAGTTTGTCAATATTTTTTCTAAAATTTGTTGAACATATCTGCTTGATGGGTTACAGTTCAGGTTAAAATTATATAGTCCTGTTTAACCGAATACAGTTTCAAATCAAACCGTAGCCATAGAATAAAAATGGAGGTATAATGAAAAAAAAGAATAAAACTAATGGATTAATGCAAGGCATATTTGTTTTAATATTTTCTCAAATTTTAATCAAAATATTAGGTCTAATCCATACATTATATTTAACTAATAAAAATGGATTCGGTGATGTAGGTAATGCAATTTACTCTAGTGGATACCAAATATATTCTTTGTTGCTTACTGTATCTTCTATTGGAGTACCAAATGCAATTTCTAAGTTAGTTGCCGAAAGAGTTGCAATCGGCAATCATCGTGGAGCAAATAAAATATTTAAAGTTGCTTTTATTGTTTTTGCCTTCATAGGATTATTAGGCACATTTTTACTATTCTCTAGTGCCTCTATAATTGCAAATGAATGGCTTGAAATTCCAGAAGCAGAAATGACATTAGTTGCCCTTTCCCCTGCCATATTCTTTGTTGCTGTTTCATCAGTTATGAGAGGTTACTTCAATGGTAGAAAAAATTTGGAAATTACTGCAAAAACTCAATTCATCGAACAATTTTTTAAAACTGGTTTTACAATACTAATTGTTGAACTTGTTGCTATTTTTACTAATACATCTACTAAATTTATGGCAGCTGGGGCTAACATTGCAACTACATTAGCAACATTCTCAAGCTTTTCTTATTTATTACTTTACTATAATCAAAGAAAATCTGAGATTGCTCAAGAAATAAAATCTACTATTAATTACAAGTATGAAAAAGTACATACCATATTAAAGAATGTTCTGTTGGTATCTATCCCTATGACAATAAGTTCTATTTTATCTTCTGTTACAAAAAATATTGATGCTTTTACTGTAAATAAGATACTATCTACATATTTGTCATCTGATATTGCCATTGAAAAGTATGGAATATTAGGTGGAAAAATTGAAACATTAATTGCACTACCATTATCTTTCAATATGGCATTTTCTACTGCATTAATTCCTACTATATCTGCTGCTATTGCTAAAGGAAATACTCAAACAGCTAAAAATACATCTACATTCTCTATATTGATTTCTATTTTAATTGGTCTTCCCTGTACTTTAGGATTTTGTATTTTTGCTCAACCTATTCTTAATTTGCTTTATCCAAATGCTAACAGTGGTGCTTTATTATTACAAATTGCTTCTGTATCTATTGTATTCTCACTCCTTATACAGACTACTAATGGTACTCTTCAGGGATTTGGAAAAGTTTTTATACCCACTCTTTCTTTAGGTATAGGTGTTGTTATAAAATTAATTTTAAATTTAATTTTGCTTAGAATTCCTAAACTAAATATATATGGTGCTTCAATAGCAACTGCTTGTTGCAATATTGTCTCTTTTACTATTGCTTTTATAGCTTTAAAAAGAATTGCAAAATTAAAAATCTCGTTTTCAAAATTTATTGTGAAACCTCTTATTGCTAATTTTATTATGGGAATTTGCTCTTATTTTATTTTTATGATGTTTAATTGTATATTAGCAGAAAATTTGGCTACAATAATATCAATCTTATCAGCTATAGTTATTTACTTTATTTCAATTATTGTTTTGAAAATTTTTACAAAAGAAGAACTATATTTATTCCCATTTGGACAAAATTTATGCTTTTTTCTAGAAAAATTGAGAATTTATTAAAATTTTAGAGGGATTTTATCTAATTATGGCGAATAAAAGTAATTAGTAGTGTAGATACTACCAACATAGCTATCTAATACTACATAAAACATAAATCTTATAGGAGGTAATGAAATGAACAAAGCTGAATTAGTAGCAGCAGTAGCTGCAAAAACAGGTGCAACAAAAAAAGCAGCTGAAGAATCTGTTAACGCATTTGTTGAAGTTGTAACAGGAGCACTTAAAGGAGGAGACAAAGTTCAATTAGTTGGATTTGGTTCTTTCGAAGTAAGAAAAAGAGCAGCTAGAAAAGGTAGAAATCCACAAACTAAAGAAGAAATAAAAATACCTGCATCTAAAGCTCCAGTATTCAAAGCTGGTAAAGCATTAAAAGATTTAGTAAACGGAAACTAATTTTTATTGATATTATATAAATATATGAAAACTACCCATTTGGGTAGTTTTTTATTACATAGAAAAATCTTGAATTTCGAATTGTTCTATTCATTATCCTCTTTCTTCTTTTTATCTTTTGGTCTTTCTTTTGGTATAACAATGTTCTTTGGCTTGTTATCTTCATCTTTTGGTTTTACTGTATTAATATTCTCATATAATGGTGATATTTCTAATGTTGAGCCATCATCTTCTGATACTATCTCTATTTTTCTTTTATTATCATTTTTTTCAGACATTACATAACCTCCCACAATTTTTATTTATATTATCATATTTTTTAGTGTTTTACAATAAAAAAACTCATTTTTCCTATATAATTTTGCCTCCACCAATTACAGCATCTCCAATATAAAATACTGCCGATTGACCTGGTGTAGGTGCCCTCTGAGGTTCTTCAAAAGTAACTTTTATATTTCCATTTCCTAATTTTTCTATTGTAGATTCTTCTTCTTTTTTTGAATATCTTATTTTAGTTGCAACCTTGTTTGGCAATTCAATATCACATAGCCAATTTACATTATCTACAATTATCTCTTTTTTAAATAGCTCTTCTTCTCTCCCAACTATTACTTCATTTTTCTCTTTATTAAAGCCTATTACAAATAATGGTACTTCATATGCTATTCCTAGTCCCCTACGTTGTCCTATTGTATAGTTATATAATCCATTATGCTTTCCTACTACTTCCCCATTATTTAATGTTATATGGCCTTGTTTTTGTATTACTCCTCTATTTTCTAAAAACTCTTTATAGTTTCCATTTGGTATAAAACATATATCTTCACTATCAGGCTTATTGGCTACTGGTAAATTATGTCTTCTTGCTATTTCTCTTATTTCTTCTTTATTATTGAAATTACCTAATGGTAATATTATTTTATCTAATATATGTTTTGGTATACTATATAAAACATAACTTTGGTCTTTCTCTATGGCTCTTGCTTTTTTTAGCATATTTTGATGGTATTTTTCATCATATTCAATATTTGAATAATGTCCTGTTGCAATATAATCACATTGCAGTTTTAATGCTGTTTGATATAATTTCCCGAATTTTAGGTATTTGTTACATTCTATACAAGGATTAGGTGTCCTGCAATTTTGGTAGTTTATTACAAAGTCTTGTATAACATTTTTTTCAAATTCTTCTTTATAATTTACTGTGTAATGTGGTATTTGTAAATAGTCACATACTCTTTTTGCATCTGAACTATGATTATTAGAGTCGCAACAATTTTCATTTTCTTCTTCATATAATTTAGCAGTTACTCCTATTACTTCATATCCTTGTTCCTTTAATAAGATAGCAGATACGCTACTATCTACGCCACCACTCATTCCTAATAATACTCTTTTCATATTTTAATATTTCTCTTTCTATTTATTTTTTGTGTCATGGGGACGTACATTTTGACATACCTATATTATGTCAAAATGTACGTCCCCATGACACACGTCCCTATCACACAAAGTCTTTTTCTTTTGATTTTATAAATGTAATACTCTTGATTTAATTTCTTTTGTCTTTCCTGCATTCCAGAAGTTTTCACCTAAATATCCACATGTTCTTCTTGTTACATTCATTTTACTATGGTCTTTATTTCCACATTGTGGACATTCCCATTCATTATTGTCATTTATTATAATTTCTCCATCATATCCACATACATGGCAATAATCTGATTTTGTATTGAATTCTGCATATTGTATATTGTCATATATAAATTGTACTAAATCTTCTAATGCTGTTAGATTTTTTGCCATATTTGGTATTTCTACATATGATATTGCTCCTCCTGTAGATAATTTTTGGAATTCACTTTCAAATGATAATTTGCTGAATGCATCTATTTTTTCTCTTACATCTATATGATATGAATTTGTATAATATCCTTTATCTGTAATATCTTCTATATTTCCAAATTTCTCTTTGTCTATACGTGCAAGTCTATAACATAAACTTTCTGCTGGCGTTCCATATAGTGCAAATCCTAATCCACTTTCTTTTTTCCATCTAGCAACTGTCTCATTTAAATGTTTCATTACTTTTAATGCAAATTCACGACCTTCTGGGGCTGTTTGTGATACTCCTTTCATTGCTTTTGTTACTTCATATATTCCTATATATCCTAATGATAATGTTGAGTATCCTCCTTTTAATAATTTGTCTATTTTCTCCCCTGGCTCTAATCTTGCTATTGCTCCATATCTCCAATGTATTGGGCTTACATCTGATGATGTTCCTATTAATGAATAATGTCTACACATTAGTGCTTCTTTGCATAATTCTAATCTTTCATCTAATATCTTCCAAAACTTTTCTTCGTCTCCATCTGCTATTATTCCTACTTGTGGTAAATTGATGCTTACTACACCTTGATTGAATCTTCCTTCAAATTTATATTCTCCGTTTTCATCTTTCCATGGTGATAAGAAACTTCTACATCCCATTGGACTAAATACATTTCCTTCATAATTTTCACGCATTTTCTTTGCTGATATGTAATCTGGATACATTCTTTTTGATGAACATTTTACAGCTAATTTTGTTAAATAGTCGTATTCTCCACCTTTTAAACAGTTATGTTCATCTAATACATATATTAGCTTTGGAAATGCTGGTGTTACATATACTCCCTTTTCGTTTTTTATTCCTTGATATCTTTGTTTTAATATCTCTTCTATTATCATTGCATTTTCTTTTACATATTCATCATCTTTTTCTAAGTTTAAGAATAATGTTACAAATGGTGATTGTCCATTTGTTGTCATTAATGTATTTATTTGGTATTGTATAGTTTGTACACCTTGTCTTAGTTCTGTTCTTAATCTTGTTTGTGTTAATTCTTCTATTAATTCTTCACTTAATTTGTTCTTGTATTCTTCTGTTAATTCTTTTTTGAATCTGTTGTAACTCTTTCTTAGGTATTTTCCTAAATGTTTTATATCAACTGATTGTCCACCATATTGGCTACTTGCTACTGAAGCTATAATTTGTGTTGTTATTGTACATGCTACTTGGAAACTTTTTGGTGTCTCCATTAGTTTTCCATTCATTACTGTTCCATTATCTAACATGTCTTCTATATTTATTAAACAACAATTAAATATTGGTTGTAGGAAGTAATCCGCATCATGAAAGTGTAAAACTCCATCTTCATGAGCTTTCGTTATTTTTTCTGGTAATAGCATTCTTTTTGTTAGGTCTTTTGAAACTTCTCCTGCTATTAAATCTCTTTGTGTTGATGCTATTATTGCATTTTTGTTTGAATTTTCTTCCATTAGTTCTGTATTTGTTTTTCTAATTAATCCTAATATTGATTCATCTGTTGTGTTTTGTTTTCTTACTAATGCTCTTGTATATCTATATACTATATATTTTTTTGCTAATTCATATTTATCTAATTCCATTAATTTTTCTTCTATTATATCTTGTATATCTTCTACTAACATTCTCTTTTTGTCTAAATCTTCTATATAGTCTATTATTAGCTTTATATCTTCCTTACTTGCTCTTTCATTTCTTCTTACTTCTTGATTTGCTTTTTCGATTGCTACTACTATCTTTTGTCTATCATAATCTACAGCTCTTCCATCTCTTTTTATTATTTTCATTTTTACTTCCTCCTTGTTATTTTTCTATCCACATTATATATCTATTTTTTATTTTCGCTGTTGCAAAAGCAACAAAATTGTAATATAATGCAAATGTAATATTTGTGTAATATTTTTGTAATATTGGAGGTTTATATTATGGGGTTAAACGCTGAAGATAGCTATTTTGTAGAGTCTTTCGCTAATCAATGTTCAAAGGCTCAGGTTAAGCTTTTTTCTAAAAATGATGTAATTACTACATATATTGAAAAAAGAAATCAGGTATGTATTCTTATGGAAGGAGAAGCAGATTTAATTCGTTATGATATTAATGGTAATAAGACTATTATTCGACATTTTATTAAAAATGATATTTTTGGTGAAATCTTTCATGTTACTAATACTAATAATGAATTGTTCGTTTTGGCAAAAAAAGATTGTAAAGTTTTGTTTTATATTTATGATGATTTATTTTCTAAATGTAAAAAAACTTGTCCATTCCATAAGGAATTATATGATAATTTTAATAAGCTGTTTTTGAATAATATTATTAATCTTAATACTAGAATTGAGCATTTGACTAAACGTAATACAAGAGATAAGCTTCTTTCATACTTTAATTTAAAGTCTTCGAAAAAACATAGTAAAACTATTTTTATTTCATTTTCTTATACTGATTTGGCTGATTACTTAAATGTTGATAGAAGTGCTATGATGAGAGAACTTAAATTTTTAGAAGATGATGGTTTTATTAGAAGGTCTGCCAATAAGGTAACTCTTTTGTATTGATAATTTTTTATAAAAAACATTTTGTGAAGAATTATATGTATTTATTTTAGAAAACAACTAATTCTCAAGGTTACGCAAAAATGAGTATTCTTGAGAATTAGTTAAATTTAAAAATATAATATATCTATTTTGTACTTGAATATATTTTTTCTATTAGCTTTTTATTGACTTACCTTTGTTATTCCATGCTCCTCTAAATATGTTACTAAATCTATTGTTGTTCCATTAACTACCATGTAGTAGTAGCTTTTTCCAGTATTTATAGTTTTGTATACTGAGTCTAATACAAAACCAAACAATTTTGTTCCATCTGTTCTTATAATATCATATTTTCCATTTGTTGAACTTACTATTATTAATTCATATTCTGGAACTTGTATAATATTGTATGCATTTGATAATTTTGTTGTACATCCTAGATTAGAAAATTCAAAATCTGTTATTTGATTTCCTTGTAAATCAAATATCCCCCATAAATTATTTTGTTTTACTGGCACTAATTTTCCAAATAATATATAATCACTTTCTATATCATTATCTGTAAAATTCTTCATATTGTATCCTATTTGGCTATATTCTGGATATATAATTTCTTTTCCATCTTTGTCTATTAGTCCCATTAGATTATTACTTGTAGTTACTAAATAATAACTACTATTGTCTTTTTCGTTTTCTATTACTTGTATATCTTTGTATTCTATTTTTACTACCATCTCTTTATCTTTTGATATTACTCCTTTTAGCCCATTTCCTGTAACTATAAATTTTGATAATTTAGGTATATAATTTATATTTTCATACTGTGGCTCTAGTATCATTTTACCAGTAGCTACATTTATAACTCCATATTTATTATTGCTTGTTTTTAGTATCATCATATTTTCTAATAATGCTTTCTTGTTTTGGAAACTTTCATTTATCTCTGCAAATCCATTTTGCATATAATAATTTAAGTTGTTTGCATATAAATAGTCTAATGTCATTATTATTATGTCATTTTTATTTTTGTCATAATTAAAATATATACTAAAAATTTTTCTAGCTCCACTTATTGTTGTATAAAATTCTCCATCTTTTTCTATTATCTCTTCATCTATGACTATTTCTTGCAAACTATTATTTTCAAGTAATATCTGTTGAATTATTTTAGATTCAGCTGTAAACATCGTTACTTCATCTTCACTTTTTACATAGCTTTTTGTTTCATCTACTTCTAATGTTTTATAGTCCCCACTATATGCTTCATATCCTAAGTACCTAGCTATTGCTTTTATTGGTACTACTACTTTATCTTCTTTTATTATTATAATTTCTTTTAGTTCTTCACTTTTTACACCATTTATACTTATTTTTAATATATTGCCTTTTAAATATATTAATAAACAGAATATTAGTATTGTTATTACTACTAATACTGCTATAAATATCAATAATATTGTAGTTGGCTTTATCTGCTTTTTTTGTTTTGGTTTTATTTTTTGTTCTACATCTCCAAATAAATCCATTTTTTTCACCCTTTCTTTCAATTCTTTTGTATTTTCCTGTTATTTATTTTTCGTATCCATATTTTTTGTAAAATTCTTCCTTGAATGTTCCTAAGTTGTCATTTTCTATTTCTATTCTAACTCTTTCCATTAAACTAGTCAAGAATCTTAGATTATGTATTGATAGTAATCTGACTCCTAATATTTCATTTGCTTTTACTAAATGTCTTATATATGCCCTTGTATAATTTCTACAAGTATAGCAGTCACATTCAGGGTCTAGTGGTCCCCAGTCTCTTTCGTATGTCGCATTCCTTACTACAACCTTTCCATTCCATGTCATCGCTGTACCATTTCTTGCTATTCTTGTTGGTAATACACAGTCACACATGTCTATGCCTGCCATTGCCGCTTCTATCAGATAATCTGGTGTTCCTACTCCCATTAAATATCTTGGCTTGTCTTTTGGCATTTTAGGTGCTGTATGATACAGCATTTTTAAGAATTCTCCTTTTGGCTCTCCTACACTTATTCCTCCTATTGCATATCCTGGTAAATCAAGTGCTGTTAAGTCTTCTAAGCTTTTATCTCTTAAGTCTTCGTAAAATCCTCCTTGTATTATTCCAAATAATGCTTGGTTTTCTGTTTTGTGTGCCTCTTTACACCTTTTTGCCCATCGTGTTGTTCTTTCCATTGATTGTTTCGTATACTCATAAGTTGATGGATATTGGCAACATTCATCAAATGCCATTATAATGTCTGCTCCTAAATCTTCTTCCGTTTTCATTACACTTTCTGGTGTAAACATATGCCTGCTTCCATCTAAATGTGATTTGAATTCTACTCCTTCTTCTGTTATTGTTCGTAGTTCTCCTAAACTAAATACTTGAAATCCTCCACTATCAGTTAATATAGGTCTGTCCCATTTCATGAATTTGTGTAGTCCTCCTGCTTCTTTGACTATGTTTTGCCCTGGTCTTAAATATAAATGATATGTGTTTGATAATATTATTTGTGCTTTTACTTCTTCTTTTAATTCTTCTGGTGTCATTGATTTTACTGTCGCTTGTGTTCCTACTGGCATAAATATTGGTGTTTGTATATCTCCATGTGGTGTGTGTACTATTCCCCTTCTTGCTCCTGTTTGCTTGCATTCGTGTATTAATTCATATGTTACTGCTGGTTTCATTTCCTGTCCTTTCTTTTATTTTTATCTTTCATTTTCAATTTCTTCTTTATCTTGTTGTTGATTATCTTTGTTTGTTTCTAATGAATTATTATTATATTCTTGCAAATCTAAATCAACTCTTAAGCTTTCTCTAAAACTTTTTTCTTCATTTATGTTTTCTTTTTCTTCTGCTATTCTGATAGTATCTTCTTCATTTGCTTTAAATATTTCTCTTACCTCTTTTAAAGCTACATTTTGAGCTTCTACTCCAAACTTTTCTTCTATCTCTTCAAATGTTAATGTTGGCTTTTTGTAACTATTTATATAATCTTGTGTTGTATTTATAATTCCATCAATTCCTCCTTTATACACTACACCATTTACATATTCTTTTGCTTCATATTCTAAGCCATTTTCTTTTGCAGAGTTTAGCATAATTATTTGACCATCTTTGTAAATTCCAATTCCTGGGTTAGTAGGGTCTAATACTAATGTTAAGTTGTATTCAGACATATCAACTAGTGTTACTGCATGGTTACCAAAAATCTCCAATACTACATTACTTACTATATCGTTTTGTTCCTTTTGTTCATTATTTTCTTTTTCTTCTGTAGCAATAGTTTCATTTGTTTCCAAGACATTTCTTTCTATATCTGCCATTTCGTAATAACCATTTTCACCAATTTTTACAGTAATTGACCTAGCATTATATTTGGGATTAATTTCATTTAATTTTTTAGCAATATCATTTGCCATATTACGACAAACTCCATATCCTTCTTCATCAGCTAAATCTAATTCAAAAAATCCAAATATATCTTTTTGAGGTGTAGCATATCCTTTTATATTTTCCCACATGTCATCCATTACTTTCATAAAAATCTGAACATCATTTAATTCTTTTGAGTTCACTTTATTGGCATAATTAGAAATATTTGTATTATAATCTTCAATCTCACTTTCATATTTTACTGCATTCTCTTTTATTACACTTTCGGTTCCTAATGCTAGTATAGACGACAATGATAAAAATGAAAATGCTGTAGTAAAACCAAGCCTTTTTGCTGTAGATGAAATTTTTTGTCCTGTCTTATATAAAATTGCTTTTAAAGTCCCTTTTGTTTCTTTAATTTCTTTATACATAGCATCTTTTAATACTGCATAATATTTTGTTTCTCCATATTTGTTATAAATGTCTTCGTATCTTCCCTCTTGTTTTAATTTTCTTAAGTCTGCTTGTCTAACATATGTAGGTACATACTTGTTATATACTTCCATTCCAAACTCTATATAGATTTCATTATATTTTTTGTCTCTTTTTAATTGCTTTATCCTTTCTTTTGATACTTTATCTAACATATTTTCTCCTTTGCATTTACTATTTATATTCTACTATATATCACTGTCTTTTGCAATATAAAAAATTTACAAATTATATAAGAAAAAACAGCTAACTTAAAAGATATGTATTAAGATACTTATCTCCTAACTTAGCTATTTCCACAAGTTTTCCGTAACTCACTTCGTTCGAATGGCTTTTTATATGTATGGAAATATGGCTAACTTATAAACATTGCATCTCCAAAGCTGAAAAATCTGTATTTTTGTTTTACTGCTTCTTCATATGCTTTTAATATGTATTCTCTTCCTGCTAAAGTTGATACTAACATTAGTAGTGTTGATTCTGGTAAATGAAAATTAGTTATTAGTCCATCTATACATTTGAATGTATATCCTGGATATATGAAAATTTGTGTGTCTCCTTCCGTTTCTTTTACAAATCCTTTTTCATCTGCCACAGTTTCTAGCACTCTTGTAGATGTTGTTCCTACTGAAATTATGCGTTTTCCTTGTCTTTTTGTTTCATTTATTGTTTCTGCATCCTCTTGTTTTATGTAAAAATGTTCTGAGTGCATATGATGTTCTTCAATTTTTTCTACTTTAACAGGTCTAAATGTTCCTATTCCTACATGTAATGTGACATTAGCAATTTTTACGCCTTTTTGTTTTAGTTTTTCTATTAACTCTTGTGTAAAATGTAATCCTGCTGTTGGTGCCGCTGCTGAGCCTCGATATTTTGCATATATAGTCTGATATCTGTCTTTTTCTTTTAATTCTTCATGTATATATGGTGGTAATGGCATTAATCCAATTTTGTCTAATATTTCATTGAATATTCCTTTATATTCGAATTTTACCTTTCTAGTTCCACCTTCCATTGTGTCTATTATTTCTGCTTTTAATAGTCCATCTCCAAATATTACTTTTGCTCCTTTATGAAGCTTATTTCCTGGTCTAACGACTGTTTCCCATATATCTCCTTCTATTTGATTTAATAATAGAAATTCTACCTTCGCTCCTGTTTCTTTTTGCCCATATAATCGTGCTGGTAATACTTTTGTGTTATTTATTACTAAGCAATCTCCTTCTTCTAAGTAGTCTATTATATCTTTGAATACTTTATGTTCTATTGTTTGTTTTTTACGATTTAGTACCATTAGTCTTGATTCATCTCTTTTGCTTATTGGTACTTGGGCAATTAATTCTTCTGGTAAATAATAATTAAAATCTGATACATTCATTTTATTTAAGTCCTTTCATATGGGCATATATTAGTATTTTAGAATATATTTTTTTCTAGTTCTTAAAAGATTTTAACATTTCTTTATATTTATCAAGCTTTGCTTTTTCTTCTTCGATTTTTGCTTGTGGTGCTTTATTTACAAATCCTGGATTTGAAAGCATTTTACTTGCTCTTTCAATCTCTGCTTCTATTTTTTTCTTTTCTTCAGCTTTTCTTTGCTTTTCTTCTTCTAAGTCTACTAATTCATTTAATTCTATATATACTTCTATTCCATCTGCTATTATTGATATTGCTTCTTCTCCAATTCCTTCTTTATTTTCTTGGATTTTTATTTTTTCTGCATATCCTAACTTCTTTAAGAATTCTGTTGCTTCTTCGATTTCTTTTTGATATTTTTTTGTTACAAATATCAATTCTGTTTTCTTAGAATTTTGTACATTATAGTGTGCACGAGCATTTCGTATTCCTACTATTATTTTCTTGAAGTTCTCTATAATGTTTTCTTCTTTTTCGAAATTATATTTTTCATTGTATTTTGGCCAATCTGACATCATTAAATCTTTATCATCATATTGCACTAATTTGCTGTAGATTTCTGATGTTACAAATGGCATAAATGGATGTAATAGTTTTAGTGCTGTTCTAAATACATATTCTAACACATAGCTTACTCGTATTTTTTCTTCTTGATTTTCACTGTATAAACGAGTTTTTACTATTTCTATATACCAATCGCAAAATTCATTCCATATGAAGCTATATATATTGTCTAATGCAACTCCTAGTTCATATTTTTCTATATTTGTTGTAATGTCTGCAACTATTTTATTTAATTTGCTTATTATCCACTTGTCTTCTAATCTTAAACTATTTTCTTTGTATTGATGTATATTTTCATTATAATTTTCTTTTTTGAATTTTATTATATCTTCATCTTCTGCCATATTCATCGTTATGAATTTTGCTGCATTCCATATTTTGTTTGCGAAATTTGCTGATTGGTCTAATTTTTCTGGCATATATTTTATGTCATTTCCCATCGTTGTTCCTGATATTACTGAAAATCTTAATGCATCTGCTCCATATTCATTTATTACTTCTATTGGGTCTACACCATTGCCTAATGTTTTTGACATTTTTCTTCCTTGTGAATCTCTTACTAGTCCATGTACTACTACATCTTTAAATGGTATATCATTCATTAAGTATAAACTTGCTGTTGTCATTCTTGATACCCAAAATGTTATTATGTCATATCCTGTTACTAATGTATTTGTTGGAAAGAATGTTTTTAAATCTTCTACATCTTTTGATGGCCAACCTAATGTTGAAAATGGCCATAATGCTGAACTAAACCATGTGTCTAATGTGTCTTCATCTTGATTTATTTTTGTACTTCCACATTTTTCACATTTTTTTGGATTTTCTTTTGATACTGTTATATGTCCACATTCATCACAGTAATATGCTGGTATTCTATGTCCCCACCATATTTGTCTTGATATACACCAATCTCTTATATTTTCAGTCCAATTGAAGTATGCTTTTTCGTATTTTTTTGGTACAAATTTTACTTTCCCTTCTTTTACTACTTTTATTGCTTCTTCTGTTATTTTCTTCATACTTACAAACCACTGGTCTGATATTCGTGGCTCTATTGTTGTTTTACATCTTTCGCATTTTGCTACATTGTGTGTGTATTTCTCTGTTTTTATTAATGCTCCTATTTCTTCTAGTTTTTCTACTATTACTTTTCTTGCATCTATTGCTAGCATTCCTTTTACTTCTGGCATTAAGTCTCCCATTATTGTGTTACTATCAAATACTTCTATTATTTTTAGGTTATTTGTTAATCCTGCTTGATAGTCATTTGGGTCATGTGCTGGTGTTAGTTTTACACATCCTGTTCCAAATTCTTTTTCTACAAATCTGTCTGCTATTATTGGTATTTCTCTGTTTACTATTGGTACTATACATGTTTTTCCTATTAAATCTGTATATCTTTCATCATCAGGATGTACTGCTACTGCTGTGTCTCCTAGCATTGTTTCTGGTCTTGTTGTTGCTACTTCTACAAATTTGTCTGTTCCTGTTATTTGGTATCTTAAATGCCATAAATGTGATTCTTCTTCTTTGTATTCTACTTCTGCATCTGATATTGCTGTATTACAACTTGGACACCAGTTTACCATCCTTTTTCCTTTATATATTAGACCATCTTTGTATAGTTTTATAAATTGCTCTAATACCGCTTCTGATAGTCCTTTGTCTAATGTAAATCTGTTTCTCTCCCAATCACATGAACATCCTAACATTCGTTGTTGTTGTTGTATCGTTGTTCCATATTTGTGTGTCCATTCCCATGCTTCTTCTAAAAATTTTTCTCTTCCTAATTCTTGTTTAGTTTTTCCTTCTGATTTTATTTTTTGTACTACTTTCATTTCTGTTGATATTGCTGAATGGTCTGTTCCTGGTAACCATAGCGTGTTATATCCTTGCATCCTTTTTGTTCTTATTAATATATCTTGTAGTGTATCATCTAATGCATGTCCCATATGTAATTTTCCTGTTACATTTGGTGGTGGCATCATTATGCAGTATGATTCTTTTTCTTTATTCATACTTGGTTTGAAATTTCCCTTTTCTTCCCATTCTTTATATAATTTTTCTTCAAATTCTTTTGGATTGTATTTTTCTGATAATTTATGTTTCTCTTTCATCTTTACATCACCTTTTTTCGTTTTTATTACTTTTCTATTTAATCATGAAAATATATAAATTGCAAGTCTTTTCATTAGTTTTAAAAAAACAAAAGCTGTATATTACTATACAACTCTCTATTGTTAATTTTATTCTTCTTCTTTTTTTGCTACTATTTCTTTTCCTGCATAGTATCCACAATTTGAACATACTCTGTGTGGTAATATTGGTTCATGACAGTGTGGGCAACTTGCATATGTAGGTGTCTCTTTTTTCCATGTTGACCTTTTTAAATGTGTTCTTGCTTTTGACCATCTTCTTTTTGGTTGTGCCATTGTTATTCCCTCCTCGTTTTAGATATTTGTATATATCTTTTTGATCTATTAACTATTTCATTTATGACATTTTTTACTGGATTCTATATTTTTCTTACCAATTTTTATTTGTCACTATACGATTATACAGATTTTTTTTTATTTTGTCAATAGATTTTTCCTTATTTTATCTTGTTTTTAAAGCTAGGAAAATTTCATTTGCCAGTGCAACATTTTTTATAAATGCTCACTCGTTCATA
>CAMUDX010000031.1 GCA_947087745.1 uncultured Clostridium sp.
CAATAACATTAGAAACTCTGCAAGAAAAGAAAGCAAAACTACAAAACAAAATAAACAGCATAGAGAAAGAACAAGAGCATTTACAACTAAAGTTAGAAGATTCAATTAGTTTAAATCAAGGATTAAACAAGTTTAAAACATTGTTTAAAGATAACGAAATCATGCCAGAATTTGATAAAGATATTTTTGAACTAATGATAGAAAAAGTTATAATAGGAGAGAAAGAAGAAAACGGAAAAACAAATCCAAGAGTAATAACATTTATCCTAAAATCTGGGAATGAAATCAAATGTGAAGACAATAAAAATTCAATTGTCAAAGAAAATTTGACAGTTGGAGAATACGAAAATCAACAGACATCATACGAGGTAAGCCAAAACTATCTACAGCCTATATGTGAGCCATGTGGAGTGTTGCTCGGTGCTATATCTAAAAGATACGATACAATAGTTGAGTTTACTGCGTTTGAAGATTTTATTAATTTTGAGAGAAAAGGTAAAAATAAGGTTAAAAGAGTAGAAAATAATAAAATTAAAGTAACGATAGAAGTTGATATGGTGTGCGGAGTAGTATAATTTGATAATAAAAAATATGAATGTTTGGAGATAAAACTTGAAAGATAAAGTATATAATATTTAATTTGTTATATGCTTTATTTTTTTATTGTTTTATGGTAAAATATGGTCAAAATACAGAAATAGAGTTAAAGGAGAATTTTGAAAGAATGGATATTTATGAAGAAATATATAATAAAAATAAAAAATTGATTGATATAGCTATAGAAAAAATAAAAGTATGTGAAAATGATCCACTACATTTTATAGGTCATACTATTGATGTTGTAAACTATGTGAAGGAATTATTAGAAGAAATACCAGCTAATAAAGAAATATGTATGATAGCTGCATATTGGCATGATGTAGGAAGGACTGTTACAGATAAAGGACATGAGGAAGAAAGTGGAAGAATTTTAAAAGAAGAAATGGCTAAATTAGGATATAGTAATGAAATGATAGAACAATGTTATTTAGCAGTAGTAAATCATAAGAGAAAATGTATTCCACCAACAATTGAAGGAAAGATTGTAAGAGATGCAGATAAAATCGCTTATATTGGAAAAAATAGATGGAAAAGATGTATTGAAGAAGAACCAGAGGCATTAGATGAAATCATAGAAGTATATTTGCCAATTTTAAGAGAAGAAGTATTAAGATTAGAATGTTCAAAAAAACTATTTGATAGAGATATGAATTCCTATGTTAAAGAATATATTGAAATATTAAAAAATAAAAAGGAAGGTAACGATTAATGAGAATAGTAATAATTAGACATGGACAAACAATGGCAAATGTGATAAATGATGAAGAAACAGCTTTATATACAGGAACTTTAAATAATGAGTTGACAAGTAATAAACAAAAAACTTGCTAATCTGTTAGAACTAAATTTAGAAGGTAAAATCAATAAAGAGCAATATACAGAAAAATTTGATAACTTAAATGTAGAATTATTCAAAATAGAGCGAAAAATAGAAAGCCTACTAAAAGAAACAAACAGAACAGAAAGTATTAAACAGCGATTAAACAAGTTTAAAAGTTTATTTAAAAATATAGATATAATGCCAAAGTTTGATAAAGATGTTTTTGAATGTTTAATTGATAAAGTAATTATAGGAGAAACACTAGAAGATGGCACAGCAAATCCTTATGTAATAAGGTTTATTTGTAAAAATGGAACAGAGATAAATTGCAAAGATAAATTTACTGCTATGAGCGACAAACAACATTCAAATAATACTGCAACCAGAGATAAACAACACATGTGGAGTGTTGCTCGGTGCTATATCTAAAAGATTCGATACAATAGTTGAATTTACTGCTTTTGAGGATTTTATTAGTTTTGAGAGAAAAGGCAAAAATAAGGTTAAAAGAGTAGAAAATAATAAAATTAAGGTAACGATAGAAGTTGATATGGTGTGGGGAGTAGTTAAGTAAGCTGTTCGAACGAAGTGAATTACTAATAACTTATATGAAATGAGTTACAGATTACTTATGCAATATTTAAAGAATGTTGCAATACATTATCTTAATATTGTAATAATTGATTATAAAAATTAATTATGTTTGGAGATAAAACTTAAAAGGTAAAGTGTGTAATAATTTAATTTGTTATATGCTTTATTTTTTTGAATTTTTATGGTATAGTAACCATAAATAATAAACGATGAGGTAAGAAATGAAAATATTAATTGCAGGTTTTAAGGGAAATGATAATTCAGCAAAGATATTATTAGATAATATAAAAGAAAAAAATAGTCAAGATATTTTATATTTAGAAAATAATTTTGAAGTAAGTAGTAATCAAATAGAAGAAAAAATGTTACAAAATTATGATTATGTATTAATTTTGGGACAAAAGCCAAATACTAGAAATATTTATTTAGAAAATAATGCTGTTTTAGAAGAAACTAAATTAGAAACAGATTATTATTATGGTGTTTTAAAAGAAAATTTAGAAAGTAATAATTATAAAGTTATAAGTTCATGCGATGCAGGAAATTATTTATGTAATAATGTATTCTTTAGAGCATTAAGTTTTAAACAAACTAATAATCTAAAAACTAAAATTGCTTTTATACATATTCCAACTATTGATAATATTGAAGATATAAAACTTTTAGCAAGTACAATATTAGATTATATTAATACATTATCAGATATCTTTAATGTAGCATTATTACAATTAAACACGACTGATTCAATAGAAAATAATATGTTAAAAGGTATTAAATACTGTAAAAAAGCAAAAGAAATGGGAGCAGATATTGCAGTATTTCCAGAAATGTGGAATACTGGATATGAAATGCTATTTGAAGGAGATTTAAAAGACCAAGACAGCATATCTCAAGAAAAGATAGATAAATGGAATAGTAAAGCAATAGAAAACGATGATGAATTTATTAGTCAATATATAGATTTGGCAAAAGAGCTTGAAATGGCAATAGCAATTACTTATTTAGAAAAAACTGAACAGAAGCCTAAAAATACAGTCATTATTATTAATAGAAATGGAAATATTGTATCAAAATACTCAAAGGTACATACAGTTGATTCTAAAATGGAAGAATATACTGAACCTGGCTTAGAGTTTAAAACTTGTGACTTAGATTATGGTAGAGGAAAAGTAAAATTAGGTACAATGATTTGTTTTGACAGAGATTTTCCAGAAAGTGCAAGAATATTAATGCTACAAGGAAGTGAAATTATTCTTGTTCCAAATGCTTGCTATATGTCAAAAATAAGACTGGAACAATTAAAAGTAAGAGCATATGAAAATATGCTAGGTATTGTAACTGTAAACTATGCGAATCATGGAGGAAAATCTTCAGCATATAACCCAATAGTGAGAAACATAAATAAACATGAATTAAATAGCGAAATGTTAGTAATGAATGAGAAAGAAGATATTAAAATTGTACAGTTTAATATGAGTGAAATTAGAGAATATAGAAGTAGAGAAACCTTAGGAGATGCTTATAGGAAACCTTATGCTTATAAGCAATTAATAGAAGATAATGTACAAGAACCTTTCATTAGGAAAGATTCAAGAAGAAATTATAAGTAAAGTTTAGAAATAGAAAGTATAATTTGGAGATGAAACAAAAAATGAAATATATAGGAAGTAAAGAAGAAAATATAGAGTATAGAAAAAGACCAGGTGCATATGCAATTATTATAAACAAAAATGATGAAAAAGTAGGAATTGTAACTGATGGAGCAGATTATTTCTATTTAGGTGGAGGCATAGAAAAAGGAGAAACAAAAATAGAGGCATTACAAAGAGAATTGATTGAAGAATCAGGATATTCAATAAAAAATATTAAAGAATTTGAAGAAGTTGGTTCTCATATATATGCTGAAGATAAGGGATATTTAGAAGTTATTGCAAGTGTGTATATTGCAGAGTTTGATGAAAAAGTAACAGAACCAATTGAAAAAGACCATACTGTATTATGGGTAAAGCCAGAAGAATATGTGTACAAGATGTTTAGAGAATGGCAAAGATATATTATGGAAAGATTTATAGAAGAAAGAAATGAGAAGAAACAATGAATAGATTATTAAGAATAGGATTTGATACATTTTTAACATCTGTAACTCCCATTTTAGGTTGGTTTTTACTTGGGATTTTAGTGGATAAAAATTTAATTAATGTCTTTTCATTAATATATCCAATGCAATTTATTATAAGTGCGATACAAAGTGTGTTTGGAACAGGAGCTAATATAAGTGCAATTAAAGACAAGGAAGAAAGTAGTATCTTTTCTGGTGTAATATTAGGTTCTATTATAGGAGCAATATTATTAGGTTGCATAGCTATAAATATAGATAAATATATAGTTTTTATGAATATGGATATTGATACATACAAATTATTTGGAATATATGCAGTTATTCAAATGTTTTTTCAATTATTGCTAAATTTATCTTTGTGTAAGTTATATTTCAATGATGAAAATAAAAGAGCAAATAAATATAGTTTTTTATTTAATTTGATAAACTTTTTGTCACTAATTATAATGAGTTTAGTAACAAAAGTACAAATAGAAATTGTATCAGTTTCAGTAATATGTATAAGTATTTTTGTGGCTATTATGATGTTTAGAATATTAAAGAGAAACAAATTTAGAATTAATATAATAAATTGTATTAAATATGATTCTGTATATTTATTTGCAGAAATTAGTATGTTTGTGATTTATTTATTTGGTTTAAAAAATTCGTTTAACTTTGGAGAAAAATATATATTGGCAACATCATTTGCTACTTTAATAACAGATACTCAGTGGGATATTGCATATGCAATAAAAACAGTAACACAAATTGATATTACTAAAAAAGAATTTTCATATAAAGAACATATGAACAATAGTAGAAAATTAGTTTACTTGTTAATTGTGTCAAGTATTATAATGGGCATAATTTTATATCCAAGTTATAGAGTAGATATAACAGCAACTTTAATAATAGTTAGTATAGAATTAATAAGTTTATATATGTATCCAATATATTTAACTAAATTAACATATATACAACTTGAACATTCTGCTATAAAAGCAACTGTTAGCAAACAGATTGCTAATGCACTCAGAATAATTTGTTCATTTATTGTATCACCATTTTGTACATCAATTGGACTAGCAGTTTCAGTTATATATCAGTTGGTGTCTACACATTATATAATCAAAAAGAACAAAATTAATATGGAGATGAAAGGAAATTAGAGAAATTTATGATTAATGGTATGATTGAAAAAAGTGATTTAGAAAATAAATATGTCTTTTGGGATATTGATGGAACTTTAGCAGCTTATAGGTTTAATGGACATGTAGCAGATCCAGAAGGAACAGATAATGGAATGTCTATAAAAGAAATAGATGAAGGTATATTTTTAGAAAGAAAACCATCATTGCTTATGCAAAAAATATTAAACGAATGTAATACAAAGAAAAATATTATTATGGGGCATTGCCAAAATCAAAAAGAAATAGATGATAAACATATATGGTTGGATAGAAATTATCCAATGATTAAAGATAGAATATTAGTTTTTGAAAGTTTTTCAAAAGCAGATTGCATTATAGAATATTGTAAGAAATCAAGTATAGAATTAAAAGATACTATATATGTAGATGATATTATAAAATACTTAAGAGAAGCAGAAAGAAAAGGAATAGAATCATGGCATATCAGTAGTTTTCTAGATTGGCAATTTTATAATGAAAGATAGATATTTAAAAATTAAATCCTATACATAAATTTTAATGTGCTTTATAAAATTAAGTCAAGGTTAAAATAAATGTGCTGTCGCACGACCTTGACTTTATTTTAAAAGCACATTCTTTTTCAATTAAGAGGATTTAAGGCTAAGTATATTTAATTAAGTAAACATAAGCACATTTCAAGAGCAAAATACCTCATCGAAAATGAGGGCAGGAAAGCGGTATTAACATATCGCTTGTACACATTGAAGGTCAAGCCTTCAAGAGTTAATAAAGAAACAAAAATTTTAAGTAAATATGATGCAAAAATTCACTCGGTGAACAGGCTCAACCCCGCTATTCTTCGTTACAAATTAAAAATAGTGAACTAAAATGCCTAAAAAGTTCACTATTTTTAGTCAAAAGTTCACTGAGTGTACTTGAGTTAATAAAATATTTTTGGTGTTAGAATAGAAATATAGACACAAAATTTTACACTTACAAAAAAAGATGTTAAAATAAAAACAGAAAAGAGGTAAGTGTCTATGAGTAAACAATATAACAGTTATACAGAAGAATTTAAGAAAACAATAGTAGCCTTGTATGAATCAGGGAAAAAAGTAGCAGAGTTAGTAAGTGAATATGACCTAGAAAAAAAGTTAATATATAATTGGATAAAGAAATATGGAAAAGTAAAGACAGAAGCATGATTTATAACAAATAATGATGAATTATTAAAACTAAAAAAAGAAAATATGAGATTACAAGAAGAAAATGAAATATTAAAAAAAGCAATGGTCATATTCACACAAAAATAGAAGATAAGATAAAATTTATTGATAGTATGAAAGATAAACACAATATAAGGCTTTTATGCAAATGTATGGGAATCCATCATTCAGTATATTACTATCATAAAAATAATAAAAATAATAAAACTAATAAATATAAAGAAAATAATAAAGAGCTAGATAGAGAAATAATAGAAATATATACTGAATCAAAAAGAAGATATGGATTACCAAAAATAAAGAAGGTACTAGAAAACAACGGAATCATGGTAAGCCAAAAACGAGTAGCAAGAAGGATGAAAAAACTAGGAATACGAAGCATAGCAATAAAGAAGTATAATTATGCAGGAAACAAAAAAGTAGAAGATACGAATAAACCAAACCTATTATCACAAGATTTCAAAGCAACAAAACCAAAAGAAAAATGGGTTGGAGATATAACATATATTTATACAAAAGAACTAGGCTGGACATATTTACTATAGTAATGGATTTATATGATTTAGAAATAGTAGGATATGCCTATGGAAAGCATATGACAGCTGATTTAGTAATAAAAGCATTAAATAATGCTATATGTAATGTAGGAATAAAAGAAGAAATGATATTTCATTCGGATTTAGGAAGTCAATACACTCAAATGATTATGAAGAGTTATTAAAAGCATTAAATATAAAGCATTCATATAGTAAAAAAGGATATCCATATGATAATGCAAGTATTGAAAGCTTCAATGCCATATTAAAGAAAGAAGAAGTAAATCAAAGAAGTTACGTAACATTTGAAGAAGCAAGATTAGCAATATTTGAATTTATAGAAAGTTGGTATAACAACAAAAGAATACATAGTAGTTTAGGGTATATTACACCAAATGAAAAAGAAATATTATACTATAAAAAAACAGCATAATCTTTTTAAAAAAGTGTAAAAAAATGTGTCTAAATACTTGACCTAAATCCAAAATTATTTTTTAAATACTTCTTCAGACATTTTTTTCATTTTTTCACCAATAATGCTATTTTGCTCTTCATCAATAACATAGATACCATCTTTATATCTAATAATATCATCTTCAACAGCATTAGGAGAAATTTGAGAAATAGGAATATCTATCATTTTACCTGTTCTCCTATTTTCACACACTGCGAAAACTTCATTATCACCTTCAAATCTATCTATAGTATATAAATCGATGTTATTCAAATTAGGAGAAAAATAAGTAGTTAGATAGTTTTGCAATTCTTTAATAAAATAATCAATAGAATTGTTCGAAATATTGTTAGAATAGGTATGTTCTAAAGAATTAAAAAAGTTAAGATTCATAAAATTAGTCCTTTCTGTTTAAATTTTTATGGAAAAAAATATATAATATTCTAGAATAAAGTAAAATTATTATATACTTGTAAGAATAAAAAAACAATAGAAATTTGGGAAAAAATATTAAAACTATTTACAAAAATATATTTTTATATTAAAATATTTCTAGAGGTAAAAGATAATCAAAAATGATAAAAAGAATTTTAAACAACTCATTTAAGTAATAATTATAATATTAATGTTAAAATTTTACCATATACTGAAACAATGAATACGAGTGTATTTGAGAATTACTTAAAGAAGATATTATACGAAGAGGAGATATAATTTTATGAAAATTGCAATAATTTCAGATATACATGGAAACTTAGAAGCACTAAAAGCTACATTAAAAGATATCAAAAAAAGACAGGTTAATAAAATAATATGTTTAGGTGATATAATTGCAAAAGGAATTCATGCAAAAGAATGTATAGAATTAGTTAAAGAGAATTGTGAAATAGTAATACAAGGAAATTGCGATAGATATTTTTCTATGGAGCATGAAGGATTTGAACTAATGCCAGAGCAAGAACAAAAAAGAATAAAATGGAATCAATCTCTAATAAATGAAGAAGATAGGAAATATTTATTAAAACTTCCATTTAGTTATGAATTCTATATGAGTGGAAGCCTAGTTAGATTATTTCATGCGACACCTACTGAAAATAATAAAGCAATAACTAATTTTGATAGTATTGAAACAAAATACAAAATGTTTTTACCAAGTGCAAATACAATATCACAAGATATCGCAGATACTATTATATATGGGCATATTCATCATCCATATATGGATAAAATATATAATAAAACATTAATAAATATAGGAAGCGTAGGAAATTCATATGATGTAGTAAGAAATAATTTAAAAGATAGCAATATATTAGAAACAACAAAAGCATTTTACTTAATTATTGAAGGAGAATATGAAAGTAAGGAATATAATTCAGAGATGTCATTTCAATTTATAAAGGTGCCATATAATATAGAAGAAGAATTAAAGAATGAGAGCAAAAATATAGAGAAGGAATATTATAGATGCGAGTTAACACAGGGAATGTATAGGAATATGACAGCAGTAAATAACAATTTTAAAGAACTAGGAATAAATATAGATAAAATTTAAGAAAAACTGTAGCTAATATATTTAAATAAAAGCTACAGTTTAAATAACTATTTATGACTATTAAAATAATCAGTAAATTCAAGTCTAGAAATAGGCTTTGAATAATAATAACCTTGAATCATATCACATTTTATACTCTTTACAAAATCTACTTGTTCTTTTGTTTCTACACCTTCTACGATAGTATTAACCTCAAGACGTTTAGCAAGCATCATAATATAATTAATAATATTTCTATTAGTATTCAGATCAGCTTGGTCAATAAATATTTTATCTATTTTAATAATATCAATAGGCATATTTTGCAACATACTAAGTGAAGAATATCCTGTACCAAAATCATCTATAGAAATAATAAAACCTTGCTCCTTTATTGAATTTAATATTTTTAATATATCAATGTTTTCATCAATTGTTGCACTTTCAGTTATTTCTAAATCTATATTTTCTCTTTCAATATTATATTGATCAGTAATTTTAACATACTCATCTATAAAATGCTCATTTATAAAATGTTCTTTAGAAACATTAATTGAAACAGTTGGTACAAAATCATACGTTTTCTTCCAATGAGCTAAATCCTTACAAACTTGTTCAAAAATATATAAATCCAACTTAATTATAAATTTATTTTTTTCAAATAAAGGAATAAACTTGTTAGGTGGGATTAAAGAATCACCTCTATGCCATCTTACTAAAGCCTCAGCACCAGCAAGCTTTTCATTACTTGTAAAAGTTTTAGGTTGATAAACAACTTCAAATTCATTATTTATTAATGCTTCATCCATATAAGACTCAATTTTTTGTTCTTCAACTAATTGATTTTCAAGAATGTCATCGAAAATATAATAATTTTCATTATATGTTCCTTTAATTTTAGAACGAGCCATATATGATTTATCAAGAACTTTATTTATATCATTATCACTTGTTCTGATTTTATATACACCAATTGCTAAATTAATATGTATATCCATATTATTTATATCTAATTTTGAAGCATCATAAAATATTTTATCAAGTAGTTGATGAATATCCTGTCTATAATTAAATATAGATGCAAAAATATCATTTGATATTCTACAAGTAATATTATCAGGGGGCAAGATGTTTGTTAGACTTTTGCCAAGTGTTTTAAGAATTTTATTACAAAATTCATATCCATATATATTATTTAATGCTTTAAATTTATTAATATCAAGTGTAATTATATATTTGTTTTTTAAAGGATTCTGTAAAAATATAGAACCATTTTCCCTAAAATACAATTCGTTACCAAGTGATGTTACAGGGTCAATATATGCTATTTTATACAATTTTTGATTTTTCTTTTTATTTGAAATATCAATATATATACATATACTTATAATGATAAAATTGATAAATAAGCATAATCCAAGAGATATAATCAAAAACGTTGTTAACTCTTTTCCAATAGTAGAGTTAGGTGCTACAGTTACTACATACCAATCATTTACATTAACCTTTTCATAATGCATGAAATATGTATTGTTATCAAAA
This sequence comes from uncultured Clostridium sp., assembly GCA_947087745.1. Classification (GTDB taxonomy): domain Bacteria; phylum Bacillota; class Clostridia; order TANB77; family CAG-508; genus CAG-269. The sequence goes on from CAMUDX010000031.1 coordinate 10,559, forward strand.
TCTATATCAAATGTTCCTACTTTTAAATTCTTTATATCATTTGCCATGTTATTAATTTTATCTATATCATCTTGATTAGTTAAATTATATTTATCTTTTATAAAATCATATAAGTTAACATTATTCTCTTTTATATAATCAAATGAATCAATTAGTACAAATCCATTATTATTTATTAAATATGTACCACCTTTCCCGTTAAATAAACGCCTTAATAAAATTTCTTTATAATCTTCTGTATTAATAGTCGCAAATAAAACCATGGTCTCATTATTGAAATTAAATGTTTTAGAATATATATTTACTTGATTATTTGAAACTGTACTAGGTCTGTTTTCTGATAGATATACAGAGTCTTGACTAAAGAATTCTTGAATATTAGCATAATTTTCTACAATATGACCATCACTTGTTATACCATTTCCATTTTTATCTAATACAACAAGTCTAGTAAAATTGTAATCTTCTAAGTCTCCTGTATATCTATCAAAAATATCATCTATAGTTTTAAAATAACCTCTATCTATTGAATCTACCATTATCTCCACAAACTTTTTCTGCTCAGTTATAGCAAGATTTAATTGTGTTGCAGTTTGTTCACTAAGCTCAGTTATATTATTATATATATTTTTGAATGTTAGCTTCTTAATATAAGCAACATAGAAAAAGGACATCAACAATATGAATAAAAATATTACTAGTATCCATTTTATATTTAGTTTATAATGTTCTTTTTTGATTTTTTTTCTATTTTTTTCCATAACTCACCTCTAAAAAATATAGATAAATAATATACTAAAAAAATTTTTTTTTCAACATTTTTTTACTTATATGATGCTTTTTATATATAAAAACAAATAAGTTATAAAAATTATTAGAAAATCTTTACATAGTGATATCAATTTGTTATAATTTAAAATTGTAAAAGATGTGAGTAAAATAACAAATATTAGATAAAGTAAAAGAAGTAATACATAATAAATAAAGTAATATTAAATTTTTACACACATAAAATAATATATGATATGTGAGGTGAAACAAATGAGATATCATCGTCTTAGATATGACATATGGATATGCTTGCTTATAGCATTTCTAATAAGCCTAGGAACAGTAAAGATAGTAGAACAAATATTACCTAAACAATATGAATCATATGTAAAAGAACACACAGTAGCAGATGGAGATATTGGTGGAAAAGCTGATGAATCAATTTACAGAGCACAAAATGTAGAAGATTTGTTATCACATGATAAGTTTACTGTAGTATCACCAGGAGTTGAATATAGAAATCATGGTAGCGGATATTATGAAGGGTATTATATGCAAGCATTAACATTACCATCTGGTGAAAGGGTAGCAGCTCGTATAAATAATGATTCTGTACAACCAATGGGAGAAACGATTATGGATGGAGATAATATTTTACCAGTTGGAAAAATTGTGTATGAAGACTTAACAAAAAATCAAACTTTTTTGGACCAAATTCAATATAAAGAAGATTTAAGTCGTACAGACTTTTATGTAGATATGATAGGAAATGGTGGAATAATGAATCAAGAAAATTATTCAGAACTGCCAACGACTATGGCACAGATGTTAACTGTAATAATAGCATTTCCAATTTTACATATGATTGGTTCGAAAATAGGAATATTTCCAACATTTTTTACAATTAAGAAAAAAGAGCAAAAATCAGAATGGAAATAAACAATATTAATAATAAAAGGAGAGTTTAAATGGAATATGAAACAATAAAAAAAGCTAATTTACATTATATTTTAGGATATATTTTTGCACCTATGTTTATTTGTGCAATATGTTTTTGGCTAAGTGCACAATTCTTCCCAGATGGAACAATGGCAGCAATATTATTATTGGGTCCAAGTTTTCTATCAATAGTATGGTGGATTTTGGGAGGACAAATATTATATAAGCAAGCACAAAAAAAGTTAATAGCAGAATTAGACCAAATGGGATTTAAACGCAATCATACATTTTATGGTGGAAGTAATATGGTAGTAATAGATGTAGAAAATGGAAAAATAGCATTACTATTTTTCTGGAATCCTTTCCAAAATTTCGTAATTTCTGCTAGTCGTGTAAGTAGAGCATGGGTTGATGATGGAAGAAGTGGATCAGGATTTTTAGAAGGAAGTAGTAGAGTAAGTTTCCTTTTTGATGTAGATGGCGTAAAAATAAGAGTTAATACATTTACTTCAAATCAGCGTTGGCGTATGGATAGTAATTATATTCTTACAGGTATTTCAAAAGCAGATATGATGGTTAAAATATTAGAAGAAGCACACAATAATAAGGTGGAAAAATAATTATGGGACTAATAAAAAAAATTCGTACTTATTTTCATGATAACATGTGTAATAACTGTCAAATACAAATGGAAGAGAAAAAACGACAGCTATATGCATTACCTATGACAGTAGGACATTATGTAGAACATAAAGATGCAGACTATTATAGGAAAAACTTACACAAAGTAAATTGTAAAGCAGATATACCAGCTGGTATGTATGCGTGTGGTGCTATTATGTATCAGTGTCCAGAATGTGGATATCAGCTTACAAAATTATCTATATTTTTGCCAGTTAGAGACCAAGAAAAATATGAAGACGCAATTTGCTTTGAAAATGGAGAATTAGATGACTTTTTAAGAAAATAAAATTATTTGAGAGAATTGATAACAAGATTATCAGTCTCTCATTTTTTATATTCTAGGAAAGTTATCATTGTATGATAACTTTCCATAGAAGATAAATATGGCAGAATTAAGATTTTGTAGCAGTTTGCACTGCGTACATTTCTTAACTGTAGCATTTTCAATGCATACAGATAAGTTATGCGTTAGTAAATCTTAATTCTGGTTTTTTTAATAATACATAAAAAAATTAATAAATTTTGTAGTAATTTGAAATTTTATGATATAATACATACAAATAAATTTATAAATAATCCAATGTAGAATTAATAAAAGAGTATAAATTAAAAAATAGTAAATACTAAAAAAATAATGGGAGCTGATTACATGAAGTATTTTAAGAAATTAATAGGAGAAAGAATATATTTATCACCACTAAACATAGAAGATGCAGAAAAGTATGTAGAGTGGTTTTGCGATTTTAAAACGGCTGATGGAATAGCAAAGAGTGGAAAAATGATGACAATAGAAGCAGAAAAGGAATGGCTAGAAAATAGTATAAAAAATAATGATATGAATTTTGCAATTATCAATTTAGAAAAAGATGAGCTTATTGGAACATGTGGATTTAACAAAATAAATTATCAAGATAGAGAAGGAACAATAGGAATACTTATAGGAGAAGAAAAATATAGAAGTAATGGCTACGGAACAGAAGCATTAAGGCTTATTCTAGATTATGGATTTAATTATTTGAATTTAAATAATATAATGCTAACAGTAAAATCATTTAATGAAAGAGCGATTAATTGCTATAAAAAGGTAGGGTTTACAGAGTTTGGAAGAAGAAGAGAAAGCTATTATTTAAATGGAAAATATTATGATGATGTATATATGGATATATTATTCAAAGAGTTTAAAGGAAACTATATAAAAAACAAAAATATTTAAAACAAATATAAAAAATAATTGATAAAATATGGAAATAAATATAAAGAAGTACAAAAGAAATGGAGGAATGCAAATGCCTAAAGATGAAGAAATAAAGATGAGAAAAAGAAATATGAAATTATTTCCGACATATAAGAAAATAGCTGGTGATTATTTGTTTTATTATACAATAGATTTTTTATTCTTAACCCAAATAAAGCACATTAGCCCAGCAGATGTTGTTTTAGCAACATCAATTAAGGCACTATTTGGAATATTTTTGCAAATGCCTGCTAATATAATAGTAGAATTTTTAGGAAGAAAGAATAGCATTATATTAGGAAATATATTAAATTGTATTTATATGGTAATGTTTATGGCATGTAATAACTTATTTGATTTGACATTAGCTAAATTTGTATCTTCACTTGCAAAATCTATAAAGAATATAGCAGAACCTACTTTATTAAATGCATCAATTCCACCTTCAAAATATAAAAGTAACATATTTGCAAAAATAACCGCAAAAGGAGAAATGGGGTATTACATAACTGGAGCATTATCAAGAATGGTAGCAGGGCTATTATTTGGAATAAATGGATATTTACCAATAATATGTTCATTAGTTGTTTTAGTTATTGTTACTATAATTTCAACTTTTTATATAGAGCCTATAAAAAAACAGAAAGATAAAAAATATAAATTTGATATTGGAAAACAGATAAAAGATATTGGAGAAGGATTTAAATTTATAATGACATCAGAAAGATTAAAGGCATTAATATTAGCAGCAGCACTAATAAACAGTCTTCTAAATATATTATTAGATTATCAGACAAGTCTTTGGCAAGAAGTAGGCGTACAAGCCTATTTAATTGGATTTATAGCTGCACTAATAAGTTTATCTAGTGCATATGCATCTAAAAAACAACAAGTCTTTCATAATAAATTTAGAAATAAGGCAATTATAACAATAGCACTAATGGCGTCAATTAGTACTATTATATCAGGAATAGCAGGTTTAGGAGCAAAGCAATTTCAATTTTTATTAGCAGTTATTGCATTATCATTTATAATAGAGAGGTTTGCCCATGGAATGTATTATACAATAATAAATAGGTATATAAGAAATTTTACGAATAAAGAGATAGATACAAAAATATTTGCAGTAAAAAACTTATCTGTAGATATGATGTCCGCTATAGCAGGAATAATGGCATCATTTTTATTAAATAAAACATCAACAGCATATAGTATGATAGTAGTAGGCACAGTATTTACAATAATATATATATTAATGGGAAAATATATGAAAGAACGAGTGGGGTTAAAACCAGAAGAATATTCGCAACACGAAAGAAAATATGATGAATTAAATTAAAACAAAGAATGATATAATGGATTATTTTTATAATTTAAATGAAATTATAAATAGAAAATGGAATAAATAAAGGAGACAAAATAATAATGGTAGAAAATAATAAAGATATAAAAATATCAGAAATGATGAAAATGCAAAAAGAATTATGGGAGCAAAATAAAGATAAATATAATTGAGATATGGTATAATAGCAAATGAAATATCTACAGCATATATAGAAAAACACAACAAAAATATGGAGAGAAATTATAAAGAAGAATGGAAGCACAAATTTGAAAAGAATTAAAAATGTAATAACATAAAAAACGAAAGTATTTAAAAAAGTGCTTTCATTTTTTATGTTATTATGGTAGAATAAAGGCGAAAAATAAAACAAACAAAAGGAAGAAGGCTAAAGGGTGGCAAATGAACAAAAGTATATAAAAATAAAAGATAAAGATATACCAGTAATAGTAAGAAATTATAAAAAATCAAATAAATTAGGAATATTTTTTAGAGGGAACATATTAAATATAAGCAAGCCAACAGTTTTAAAATTTGATAAAATGATGAAGATAATAAAGGACAATGAGGAACAAATATATAGTCAATATATAAAAATATTAGACACAGACAATAAGACTATAAAACATTGGATAGATGGAGAGAAAATATTATATCAAGGAGAAGAATATAAGATTATCAGAGAAAAAATTGAACAACAGAAAATAGAAATATATATAGACAAAGATAAAAAAGAACTAAAAATAAATATTCCAACAAATTTAATAGATGAGCAAGAAATAAAGAAAAATGTAGATTTGGGAATAAAAAGATTATTTAAAAACAATACACAAGTAAAAATACAAGAAAGATTACCATATTGGAGTAAGAAAACTAGAATAGAATATAGTACATTTAAAATAAGAGATGCAATAAGTAGATTTGGAAGTTGCGTGCCAGCCACAAAAGCATTACATTTTAGTTCAAGACTAATAATGTTACCAGAAGATAAGATAGATGCAATTATAGTACATGAACTTTGCCATATAATACATAAAAATCATAGCAAAGATTTTTATACTTTGGTAAAAAAATATATTCCAGATTATGATGAAATAGACAAATGGTTAAAACAAAATGGAAAATTGATATTGATATAAATATATAAAATATAGCAAAATAACATATTTTACAGAAATTATTTGAAAACTTAATTATATAATAGTTAATTTAAGAAAGGAAGTAATAAAAATGAATAAAAAGAAAATAGGAATAATATTTGGAGGAAGTAGTCCAGAATATGATGTATCATTAGAATCAGCACATAGTGTAATAACAAACATAAACAAAGAAAAATATGAAATAGTATTAATAGGAATAACAAAAGATGGAGAATGGTATAAATATGATGGAGAAATAGAAAACATACAAGATAACACATGGCAAGAAAGTGGAAAATGCACAAAAATAGTTATGTCATGTAATAGAAGTGACAAAGGAATAATTGAATTGAATAATGGAAATCTAATAAGATTAGATGCAATATTTCCTGTATTACATGGAAAAAATGGAGAAGATGGAACAGTACAAGGTTTAATAAAACTTTCAGGAATACCATTAATAGGATGTGATGTACTTTCATCTAGTTTATGTATGGACAAGCATTTATCACATAAATTAGTAGAAAGCTATGGAATAAAAGTAGCAAAAAGTATAGTAATAAACAATAAAACAAGTAAGAATGAAATAATAGAAAAACTAAAAGAATTAAATTATCCATTATATGTAAAACCAATGAGAGCAGGGTCTTCTTTTGGAATAACAAAAATAGAAAGTGAAAAAGAAGTAGAACAAGCAGTAAAAGAAGCCTTGAAATATGATACAGAAGTAATAATAGAAGAAAATATAGATGGAGTAGAAATAGGATGTGCAGTATTAGGAAATGATGAACTAATTATTGGAGAAGTAGATGAAATAGAATTAAGTGAAGGATTTTTCAATTATACAGAAAAGTACACATTAAAAACATCTAAAATACATGTACCAGCTAGAATAGATGAGAAAACATCTAAAGAAGCAAAAGACACAGCAAAGAAAATTTACAAAATTCTAAAATGCAAAGACTTTGCAAGAGTAGATATGTTTTTAACAAAACAAGGAGAAATTTATTTTAATGAAATAAATACTATACCTGGATTTACATCACATAGTAGATATCCTAGTATGATGAAACAAATAGGAATAGATTTTAGAGAATTATTAGATAGACTAATAAGTTTAAATATATAAGGTATGAGAGGTAAAAAAAGTGAAGATAAACAATAAAATAAGTATCGATAAATTTAGATTAATAGCATCAATTTTAATTATAGCAATACACACATATCCATTATCTTCAATAAATGAAACTTTAGACTTCATATTTACACATGTAATATGCAGAATAGGGGTGCCAATATTTCTGATGATAACAGGACTTTTTGTACTACCAAAAGCATTAGAAGATAGAAAAAGTCTTATTAAATATACAAAGAAGATAATAAAAATATATATAATATGCATGGTAATATATTTTCCTATAAACATATATGCTGGAAAATTAAAAGGGATAGGAATAATAGGAATATTAAAAGAAATATTTATAAATGGAACATTTTATCATTTATGGTATTTCCCAGCACTAATAGTTGGAATATGGATTACATATTTTTTAATAAATAATATAAAAAGAAATAGAGTTGGAATAATTGTTATATGTTTATACATAATAG
>CAMUDX010000032.1 GCA_947087745.1 uncultured Clostridium sp.
AGCAGATAATGAAGAATTAACAAAAACAAATGAAAAATTAACAGCAGATAATGAAAAGTTAAAAAAGAATGAAAAATAAGAGGTGTTGCAGATGATAGAAAAATATGCAACGAAAGAAGACTATTCTAAGTACGGTTCTAAAGCACTACCAGAAAATGAGGTAGAAATCTATTTAGAATTAGCTTCTATTGATATCAACAGAGCCACATTAACACGAATTGAAAGAAGAGGTTTCAAAAATTTAACATCGCAGCAAAAAGATTTAATAATCAAGGCGACTTGTATTCAAGCAGAATACATAAAAGATGAAGGCACATATGATAATGGAGATTTATCAAGTTACTCAATAGGAGGGGATTTAACAGTAAATACAAAAGAAACAATTGATACGAATGATAAGTTAAAGATATCAAGAACAGCTTTCTTCTATTTAAAAAGAACAGGATTAACAAGTAGAATTATATGATTAAGAAATTAAATCCAAATCATTTAAAACGATTATTAAATAATGAATGTGATGTTAATATTTATCAAGAAGGCTTGTCCGAAGAAGGCGAGCCTTTAACCTCTCTAAATTTAAAAAAACAAAAGTGTAGATTTGTTGAAAAAACTAAAATTATAATTAGTCCAGATGGAAAAAAGGTTGAATTAATTGGAAAAGTAATACTGCTGGGAGACATAGCACCTAATATTAAAAAAATTAGCGGTGGAGAAGTAATAATAAATGACAGCAAATATGAAATATATCAAGCAAGTAGACCTCGTAATCCAGATGGAACAGTTCATCACACTAGCTTGGAGTTGATATAATATGAAAATAACTTTTAATACTACGAATATAAACAAAATTAATGAAAATGCAAGATTAGCATTAATAGATACAGCAGAAGCAATAAAAACTGATTTAATGCAAAGCCAAACGATGCCATTTGATACAGGTATTATGCAAAATGATAGTACTTTTGTTGATGATAAAAGAGTTATAAAGGGAATAGCTAGAATTGTAGTAGATACTGTATATTCAAGAAAAGTATACTTCGACCCAGAACTAAAAATTAAACAGGAGAAAAATCCTAATGCAAAGCAATACTATTTTGATGACTATACAACAGGATTTAAAAAAGACTTACCTATTAAATATTACAAAAAGATGTTAAAAAGGAGAATGGAACAATGATAGAAAGAATAAGTACTGCAAAGATAAAGGATTATCTAAAAAGTATTATTACGGAATGCCCTAAATGGTATATTGGGCAAATGGACGAAAATCAAGAAAAAGCAATAAGTATATATGCTAATCGTAGACAATTAGAAGACAATTCAAAATATAAGAAATTAAAAAGTTATGGAATATTACCAATTACATTATTGTTAAGGTGGACTAAGAATTATAATACAGCAGAGACAAAGGCAAATAATATATATGAACTGCTAGATTGTAGTTCTTTTTTTATTGATGATTATAATTGCTCAATTGAGTGTTTATATAATGGTCCAATTGATTTAGGAGCAGACGAAAACAATATTTATAAGTTTTCAATAGAATTAAATTTATTGTATAGAAAAGGAGGACAATAATATGTCAACAAAATCAGGAGTTTATCCAGTATATGAAAATCAATTTCAAGTAGGAGCTACAAAAGAGACTTTAAATAATATAGCTGATATGGAAAGTTTTTCAGTAAAATTAGATAACGGAATAGAAGAATGGAATCCATTAGATCAAGAAGGATGGGTTAGACGATTAATGACATCAAAATCTGTTACAATTTCAATTTCAGGAAAGAGAAATTTTGGTGATACTGGAAACGATTATATAGCAAGCAAAGCATTAAAAAATGGAAGAGATGTAGAGGGGTGTTTACAATGGACTTTTCCAGATGGTTCAAAATTAGTATTTGAAGATGCAGTAATAAATATAACAAACTGGGGAGCAGGAAAATCAACAGAGGTTATACCACTTGAATTTGATATGGCGTCAAATGGTAAACCAACATATATAGAAGCAACAGTTCAACCAGCAGGACAGTTAGAAAATCAAGAAAACTAAAAGAAAGCAAGCCTTGACTTGCTTTCTAAAATTATTATAGGAGGAAAACGAAATGGCAAATTTAGATATTAGCTCAAAATTAGGACATGAAAAACAAGAAATAACAATAGCAGAAGGGAAGACATATGAAGTAGATTGTAGTGCAATTACAATGCTAAAAGCAGAAGAGATGTTTAAAAAAGGAGAAATTTTAAAAGCAATTGAGACACTTTTAGGAAAAAAAGCATTAAAAGACATAGAAGAAATGAAATTAACTGTAAAAGAATTACAAATTATTGTAATTGCAGCAGCAGCACAAGTTAACGAAGTTTCTTATGAGGAAATGGAGAAACGATTTCAAAACTAGTAATGATACAGAATTATGGTACGATTTAAAAGAAGATTGGCCTTTGATAGAGGCAAGTTTAGCAAAACAATACAATATAAGAATAAGAAAAGAAATTGATACAATGGGTTATGCAGAATTGTGTAATCTAATATCTGGATTAATGCCAGATACACCACTACGGAAATATTATTCAGATTCGTAGTGAAGATGATGATGAAGTACTTAAGAACTTCACACAAGAACAAAAAGACATAAGATGGCAATACAGAAATAAAATAGCAAAAAACATAAGTAAAGAAGATTATGAAAAAGTTATCGCTCAAATGCAAAAAGCGTTTAAAGAAATGGCTGGTGATAACAAATGATAGAAATAAGATGCCCCAATTGCAATCAACTTTTATTAAAAGTCGAGCGTTGCAAAGGCGAAATAAAATGTATACGATGTAAGAAAACAATAAAAATTGATATAGATGAAAAAGACAGAGTGAGCAACACAACTATTATAGTTAAGTAGTTAGCCAATACCTGCTTTTATCCTAGACGAAGGGAGGAGTAGGTAGATATGAGTACTAATGTAGGTGCTATTGACTTTGAGTTATTATTAAATTCAAATCCATTTAATAAAGGTCTTAAGGGTGCTACAAATACAATTAAAAGTTCTGGAATTGAAAATTCATTAAAAGGTATTGGGAAGTTAGCTTTAGCAGCCTTCTCAGTAAAAGCTATAGCAAATTTTGGAAAAGAGTGTATTAATTTAGGCTCAGATTTAACAGAAGTACAAAACGTAGTTGACGTTACGTTTGGAAATCTCAATTCAGAGGTAGATAAATTTGCACAAAATGCAATAGAGCAATTTGGGCTAGGACAAACTGTAACCAAAAAATATGTAGGTACTTTTGGAGCAATGGCTAAAGCTTTTAATTTCAGTAACCAAGAAGCATTAGCAATGTCAGAAACTTTAACAGGTTTAGTTGGGGATGTAGCATCTTTTTATAACCTGTCTAGTGATTTAGCATATACAAAATTAAAATCCGTATTTACTGGAGAAACTGAAACACTAAAAGATTTAGGTGTTGTAATGACGCAAAATGCTTTAGACCAATATGCTCTTGCAAATGGCTATGGGAAAACTACTGCTAAAATGTCAGAACAAGAAAAAGTTGCGTTGAGATATAAATTTGTATTGGACAAATTAAGTTTAGCACAAGGAGATTTTGCAAGAACAAGTGACAGTTGGGCTAATCAAACAAGAGTATTAAGTCTAAGATTTAATGAGTTAAAAGCTACGTTAGGACAAGGATTTATTAATATTTTCACACCGATTGTAAAAGGAATAAATTGGGTACTTTCTAAATTACAAGTATTAGCGAATGCTTTTAAATCGTTTACAGAGATGATATTTGGCAAAGCTGGGGATAATGGTTCAAATACGGTTTCAAATTTAGTAAATGATGCAACAAATGCAAGTGAAGCAGTTAGTGGAATTGGTGAAAGTGCAAAAAAGTCAGCAAAAGATATGAAATCCTTAGCAGGTTTTGATACTGCACAGGTATTGAAAAATGATAAAGTAGAAGGCAGTTCAGGAGGTAGTGCAGGTCTAAACTTAGGAAATCAAATAGACTTTTCTAGCAATATAAAAGGGCAAACATCTGAAATAAGTACACTATTTAACAATATAAATTTTGAGCCATTAATAAATTCATTTAAAAAGGTAAAAGAAGCAGCAGAACCTATAATAACGAATATAAAAGATGGACTAAAATGGATGTATGATAATGTACTAGTGCCATTGGCAAAATGGACTATACAAGATTTATTGCCTTCATTTTTGAATTTAATAGCAGGAGCTTTAAAGATATTAAATCCACTGATAGAAGCCTTCAAACCGATTTTTGGATGGTTCTGGAAGAACTTTTTACAACCAATCGCTAGTTGGACTGGTGGAATAATAGTAAAAATTTTAAATAATTTAGCAGACATACTTTCTAAAATAGGCAATTGGATGTCTAATAATAAGAAAGTTGTAACAGGAATGGAAATAGCTGTATTGGGATTTTTTGGAGCTTGGAAGACTACAGAGCTTATGTCTTTTATTGCACAATCTGGAGGTGTAATAGGGGCATTGAAAAAAATTACAACAGCAATTTGGACTTGTACAGGAGCAAAACTTAAGGACAAATTAGAAACAATTGCTTTAAATCTTATGTATGCAAAAGATTTTGTAGCTAGCATAGCATCAGGGACAGTAGCTCTTGTAAAACAAGCAGCACAGTGGGTAGCAAATACAGCTTTAAAGATTGCTAATAACGCAGCAACAATAGCTGGAACAGTAGCAACTACTGCTGCTACTGCTGCCACTTGGTTATTTAATACAGCATTAGCAGTATTGACATCTCCAATAGCTTTAGTAGTTGTTGCAATAGGTGCATTAATAGGAGGAATAGTTGCTTTAGTAAAGAATTGGGAGACTGTAAAAGAAGCAGGAGAAAAATGCTGGGAAGGAATAAAAAATGCTTGGAATACAGCGAGTGAATGGTTTAACAATCAAATTATAGAACCAATTAAGAATTTATTTACTAATATGTGGACTGGAATCACAAATGATATACCAAATATTTGGAACTCAATAACATCAAAAATAAAAGAAGGAGCACAAGGGGCTTGGAATGCAATTACATCTATATTTGGAAACATTGGAAATTGGTTTCATGATAAATTTAGTCAAGCTTGGCAAGCTGTTAAAAATGTATTTAGCACAGGAGGAAAAATATTCGATGGTATAAAAGAGGGAATAATAGATGGATTAAAGACTGTTGTAAATGCAATCATAAAAGGTATTAATAAAGTTATATCAATACCATTTAATGGTATAAACACAGCTCTAAGCAAGATAAAGGGAATAAGTATAATGGGAGCAAAGCCATTTGATTGGATTAGTACGATAAAAGTTCCTCAAATCCCAGCGCTTGCACAAGGTGGATATGTAAAAGCAAATACGCCACAGCTAGCAATGATAGGTGATAATAGGCATCAAGGAGAAGTTGTAGCACCAGAGAATAAACTAGAAGAGATATATAGAAAAGTTTTAAAAGAGCAAGGAGCAGGCAACAACGATAGAGTGATAGAACTACTACAAATAATAATACAGATTTTAAAGACTATAGGAGTTGATTTTAATCTATATATTGATGGAGATGAACTAAATAAGAAATTAGAAAAAATAAAGAATAAAAATAGATTTGCAACGAATGGAGGCTAAAAAATGTATAAAGCAAAGTTAATAATAAATAACACAGAAGTACCAGGATTAATAGAAATGATTCCTGGTCCAGAGCCTTTGTTTGGTGAAGGCACAGGAAGAAATGCAATGGATGGACATTATAGTGGAACATTTGTAGGATATTTTACTACACTAGAATTAAGATTTGGTATTGTAAGCGACTCAGAATATAATTTAATAAAACAATTACTTGAACATCCTTTTTTAGAGGGTGTTCAATTCTCTCTAGAAAAAGATATGGGGTTTTATAAACAAGGAGATTTATACTCAGAGGATTTTTATAACGGGCAGGCTATAAAATCGAGTCCACTAGCTTGTGGTGGGTATTGGAATCCATTTTCAGTTATTTTAACAGCAATAGATAGGAGGGAACAACTATCATGAGAGTAAGTAATGCTTTTAAAATAAAAACAAAACAATTAAAACAACAAAGATTTGTACTTAAACTAATTGAAACAGAAACAAATATAATAACCAAAGAAGTAAAATATGGATTTGAAGGTAATCTGTTTAAAACCATAATGAGGCAAATAGTGTTTACTACAAAAAATATGAACCTCTTAAAAGGAAAAAATATTAATTTTCAATATGGGTTATTTATAAATAATCAATTTGAGTATATAGATTTAGGTGATTATTATATAAAGAATATACCAGAGGCTAATAAGAAGACAGAAGAAGCAGAAATAACAGCATATGACAAAATGGTACATTTTATGAAACCATTCAAACAATCTGAATTAAAATTAACATATCCTTGTGAAATGTCACAATTAGTGACTAGGATGGGGGAGGTCTGTGGAGTAGAAGTATATTCTATAGACTTCTATAATGCAAATTTAATGGTTGATGAAGATTATTTTACAGTTCAAGATGTAACATATAGAGATGTTTTAGAAAAGATAGCCCAATCAACATTGACAACTATATATATAAAAGAAAACAAGTTGTATCTTTGCGAAGTGGCCACGACCCCAATTGAAACGCTAGATAGGTCGTATTTGAGTAAATTAATAATAACAGATAAATTTGGAGAAGTTAACGCACTAGTATTAGGCAGAGGGGCAGTAGAAGATAATATAGAAGTTTTTAACCAGGAAAGTATAAATCAAAATGGAAGATGTGAAATTAGATTTGATGAAAATGAATTTATACAATTTCAAAGAGAAAAAGTAATAGGAAGTATGTTTGAAAAAATAAAAGGTTTAAAATATTATGCTTTTGAGGCATCAGATGTAGGCGTTATGTGGTTGGAACCAGCAACTTGTATAGCTTTAAAAGATAATGAAACGGATATTTATATTAGTTATTATTTATCCGCTAATGTAACAATTAATACAGGAATAAAAAGCAATACAGAAGCAAAAGTTATAGAAACTACAGAAACAGAATATAAGGTTACAACAAAAGAAGAAAAACGAACTTTAAAAGTAGAAAGAATGGCTAAAAAGCACGAAGGACTAATACAAGATCTAATAGAACAGAATACAGAAAATTCAAATAAATTAAGTCAGCATGAGCAGACAATAGACAGTATATCAGATACAGTACAAAATATTACAGAGCCCTTGCGAGAATATGAATCAATAAAGACTTTGCAACTTGATGAATGTGTTTTAGGAGACTTGTTAGAATTACATATATATGGAAATAATACAGTATTTGATTATTTATATTGCTCAGATGATTTATATTGTTCAAATGATTTATATTGTCGTGGAGATAGTAGAATATATATAAAAAATACAGAAGAAGAAAAAGAAACAATATACGAATTGGGAGTGCTAAAAGTTTTAAGACAAAATGGTGAAGTTTGTGATGAATATGTATTAAAAGATGGAAAAGCAAAAGTAATAAGACGAATAAATCGAGATGGAACTATAAAAGTGGCAGAAGAAATAGAAGATTTAGGAGACTTTAAAATAGTCTTACAACCTGGAACTAATATAGTAAGCATAAAAAATTATACAGCTAAAATAAAAGTAAAATATGCAATAAAGAATCAATTTACTGATGTATTTGCAACAAAAGTAGAGATGAGTACAAGCATAGAACAAACTGCACAAGGAATAATGAATGAAGTATCAAAAAAAGTAGATGACGAAGAGTTTGGAACTAAAATGATACAAGATTTTGAGAGTGTACAAATAGCTTGGAATAAAATAACAGAGTTTATTCAGTTTATTAATGCACAACTTCAAATAAAAGGAGATAATAAGAAATTATTAATGACATTAGATAAATTAGGTATGCACTTTTATGATAGCTCTGAACAACAAATTGGAGATATAGGGTTAATAGAAGATGATTTAGGAAAACATATTGCATTTGCAATAGATGGAAATAAATCAGGAAATGATATGGTTTGGGGAATAAATTATACATCTAATGGAGAAACAGTATTTACGCCAGTTTTCCGATTTGGAGATTATAACATAGAAGAAGGCTCAGAAACAGGAGGAGTATTTACTGTAGAAGGAATTTTGCAAATGAATGAGCACTCGATAAATTTTTTAGATGCTAGCATATGTTCTAATTTAGAAGGACTAAATTTTAATGGAAAGATTTTTAATTTTTCAGGAGAAGTGTATGCAGATAATTTATCAAATTGTGTTAATCTAACTAGACTACAAGGAAGCATATCAGGAAATTATGGAATTTTAAATGTAATTTTAAAAGATGGACAGGGTTTTGCTTTAAATACATCAATTACAACATCTGATAAAAGATTAAAAGAAAATATTAAAAATTCTGAAATATATGCTACAGATATAATAAAGCAAATAAAACATAAAAAATTTAATTGGAGAGAAACAGGGCAAGAACAAAAAATAGGATACATAGCACAAGAACTTGAAAAGATTGATAATAATTTTATTTTTAAACTTCCTAAGCTGAATAACAAAGGAGAAATTATAGATGAAATATATAACATCAATATTTTGCCTTTGCTGGCTACAACTACAAAAGCATTTCAAGAGCAACAGATACTAATAGAAAAACAAGGGAACGAAATAAAACAATTACAAAAAAACAATAAAGAAAAAGACCTAATATTAAAAACTTTAATAAAAAGATTAGAGAAATTAGAGAAAGGAGAAAATTAATGGAAGATACAGAAAATGTAAATGATTTATATATGGAATTTAAAAATGGAGAAACAAAATTAAATGATGTTATATTAAATCAATTACAAAGATTAATTAAACAAGACATACAAGAACATGCTGAGGGCAATTCTACAGAAATTATACAACAAGATGGAGAAGCAACAGAAACAAATGTATATAGTGCAGATGCAATAAATAAAATGAATATTCGAAATATAGCAATAGCATACAACGAAACAACACAAAATATAAATTCTGAATATACTATATATCCACTAGCAAATGCAGATTTGATTGGAAATAAACTAAAACTTGAAAATGGAAAAATAATAATAGGAAAAGGAGTAAAAAAAGTTAAAGTAAATGCATCAGCTTTTTTAGAAGATGTAGGAAGTACTAAAATCTCATATGTGTGGCTTCAAATACTTCAAAACGGACAAAGGAAATGTGGCTCAATTTCAAGTGGAGTGGCTGTTTGGTTTCAGTCTATAGTTGTATCAGATTACATTTTAGATGTAAAAGAAAACGATTATATAGAATTAGAAATTAATAATGCAAATTATACTACGCATGTAATACAGGCTCGTGGAGGAAAAGAAAATACAAGACTATATGTAGAAGTAATAGAATAACAAAAGAAGGGAGAAAGAGATATAGAGAAATCTTTTGAAACAGAAGTATTATCAAGATTAGCTGTAATAGAAAACAAGTTAGATGGAAAGAAGAAGCATAAATAACAAATAAGGAGGAACAAAATGGATAAAATTACTATGATAATATCAACATTAATATTATTTCTTAATGCAATTTCAGTTATTGTAACTTTTATAATGAAAGCTAAGAAGCCTATCGACAAAGCAGTAGATAACAGATTCAAAGAGTCTTTAGAGCCAATTTACGCAAAATTATCAACAATAGAACATAGAACAGATAAGATAGATGAAAATCAATGCCGTAATTTTCTAGTTAATTTTCTTTCAGATATAGAAAACGGATTAGAAAAAGATGATATACAAATTAAAAGAGCTTATGAAGTATATGAGCATTACACAAAAGACTTACATAAAAACAGCTATATACATGATAAGTGGGAAAGATTAATGAAATAAAAAAGAAAGGATTAGAAAAATGAAAAGAAAAATATTAATATTATTAGCTTGCTTAATATCAATAGCAAGTATTTTTTGTGCTATTTTTGTAAAAGATGAAAAAATAAATAATGTATTAAATGACATACAAGATAAATTAATAGAAGAAATAATAGTATCAGAAGAAACACAGCAAATAGTAGATGAAACAAAAGAAGCTACTGAAAATAAAGAAAATGTATCAACTGTAGAAATAATAGAAAGTTCAGAGCAAGAAGAAACGGCAGTGACAGATGAAGGAGCATTGGAGACAGATGCCGTAGTAGAGCAAGAAAACATAAGTTATAATGGAGATTTTACAGGAAAAGGAAAAGACTTACTAGGAGCATATCAAGGTCTTACATATTACAGTCAAGCAGACAGTAGATGGGCAGATATAATGTATTCTAGTACAAATAATGCAAGTCAAACTATGAAATCTAGTGCTTGTCGGACCAACGGCTGGAGCAATAGTAGTAAGTTCTAGCAAGGGTGCAATATTACCTACAACACTAGCTAATATAGCCGTAGACAATAATTTTAGAACAGCAAATAACGGAACAGCATGGGCTTTCTTTCCGTTTATAGCAGATTATTTTGATTTTAATGAATATCATAGTACATCTAACTTTGATAAGATGTTAAGCTATTTGACTCAAAAAGATAGTAAAGGAAATAGTAAATATTTTGTCATAGTGTCTTGTGGAAGTGGATTATTTACGAGTGGCGGTCACTATATAGTTCTTATAGCAGACAACAACGGAATGATAACAGTATATGACCCATACTTGTATGCTGGAAAATTTAATATAGCTTCAAGAAGAGAAGCAGAAGTAGTCGTAGATGGCAATTCAGTATATGTAACAGAAGAAAGTTTTAAAGTATATGCTAATTATAAAAACTTTTGGATATTTAGTAATGATAACATAGATAAAGAAATAAATATACCAGTTACGCAAAAACCAACTCAAATAGTGCAAAGTGTTTCTTATAACACACAAGTTGGAAGTATATATAAACTAAAAGCTAGAACAATACTTTATGCTGATTCTGCCATGTCAGGTCCTTATTATACATACTTAAAAAATACAAAAATAAAAGTATTAAGCCATGTTACAGATAACATAGATTATATCTATATACCCGCAACAGGAAGATACGCATATTGTTATACTAATGCATACTGTTCAAATGCTGTTTCAACCGTTCAAATTTCAACAGTAAATCAATATAAAAAGTTAGCAAGTAGAACAATATTATATGCTAATTCAAATATGCGAGGAACTTATTATACATATCTAGCGAACACAAAAGTTAAGATATTAAAAAATGTATCTTCAAATGTAGATTACATTTATATAGAAGCAACAAAACGATATGCATATTGTTATAGAAATACTTATAAATAAAAAATAAGAGATAGAGTTCAAAATCTATCTCTTTAATTTCTAATATATTTAAATTATTATAAATGTTTCGAATTTTATCATATTATTCCTATATTTTACATTCTAATATAAATTTAAATAATGTACTATTCGAAGTCAATTATTTTATAACATTGTTTTCGCAAAATGTCAATAGATATTTTTACAATTCTTCATCTGTGATATCATTTATTATTACTAAATTAGAAATTATATTATTTTCTTTATCTTCGTTATTTATTTCATTATCATAGAAACTATTGATATATTCTTTTATTTCAACATAGTTGTCACTATCATAATTTCCAATGTTAATCTTGAAATTAGTATTGTTAAAATAATTTATTGCATATTCAATTAAATTTGCTGAAATTTCTATGCATTTCAAATTAAATATTAATTCAGACATTTGAAATCTTACAGAAAATTGCTGATTATCTTTCTTGAAAATATATGTTAATTCTAGCAAATTAGTCTTGTTGTTATAAAAAATACTTATGTTAAAATTAAATTTTTTATTTTCTTCTATAAGTTTCTTAACAGATTTTAAATTTAATAAGTCATTAGTTAATTCTTTTTCATTTTGTTTTAAACATTCTTTTATCATTGTATTTATTGCTTTCATTTTTTTACCTCTTTTCTTATTTTAAATATTCTTGTACTATTATTTCTCTAATTTCTAATATTCTTTCTTTAGATATATAATTTCTTATTTCGTTAAAAAAATTCAAACGATTTTTAATAGCAAGTTTTAATTTTTTTAATCCTTCTTCACTTTTAATATCTACATCTTCAAGTATAGTTTTAATATAATTATTTAGTTCTTCTTTTATCTCTTTTATTCTAATTTCTGTAATTTCACAAATTCTGTATTTTTTTAAATGTTCATTAATCTTTACAAATTCTTTTTCTAATTCTTCCATTTTAATTCTTCTTTCTTATGAGTGCGTTGCATTTGCTAACGACTTATCTCTTAACTTGATTTAATTATACACCGTCGTGGACACGATGTCAATAGTTTTTTAAAACTTTTTTTTATTTTTTTTTAGATATTTTTCTATTGCCTCTCTTGCAAAGTCTGAATAGTTTTTATATTTGTTTTCTCTTTTTAGTTTTTCATCAAATTTGTTTGCAATATCTATACTAATTTTAACTTTATATATTTTGTTTAGTTCTTTTTGTCTGTGATTTTCATTACTATAATCACGTTCTACTTTTTTATTCACTTTCAACACCTCTCTTGATTTTTTTAACTATATCATATATAATCTATATACACAAGAGAGGAAATATCCTCTCGAGTCTAATCGAATTTAAAGCTATTAGCTATATCGATTACTGATTGCTTTGCTAAGAACTTATTTATTAGTTTGTCGGCTAACTTAGTTCTTAGTAGAGCTTTTATTATTTTTGTTTTCATAAGCGTTTCCTCCTTTCTGATTATATTATACACTACCGTGGACACGATGTCAATAGTTTTTTTGAAAAAATATTTAAAAGTTTTCAAAGTGTTGAAGCAAGAAAGATTATAACGTTTATAGTATATATGGCATATATTATCTATAAATAGTATACTTGAAAATAATATAATATGTTAAGAAAAATTAAAAATATATTGTATTACGACACATTTCGACAGCAAATTCATACAAAATCTGCTACAATAAGAGCAGAAGGAGATGATAATACGCAAGAATATTATTTAAAATCTCTACAAATGATAAAAATATTAAATATACAAAAAGAAAAAGAATATAATGAATTATTAGAAGATTATAAACTTCTATCACTAGAAAGTCTAAAATACATGGCAAAGACAAGAAGTTTTAAGAAGATAATAAAACTTGCAGAAGAGGTGTAAAAGCCTCTTTTCAATTTTCATAAAAGAAAATGCCATTTTTCCACCATAGAGGACAAAAAGTATGTTATATAAAGAAATGTATATACTAAAGATGAGGGTGGAAAGCATGAGAATAGAGATATTGTTAAAAGAAATAAGAGATAAAAACAGTTTAAGTTTAGATGAAGTCTCAAAATTAACAGGAATTTCAAAATCGCATTTGAACTATATAGAGAAGAATGAAAAAGAGCCATCTTTGCTTGTTGCTGTAAGAATCGCACAAGGTTTAAATATAAAAATAGAAGAATTGTATAAAATAATACAATAGCACAAGTTTAGTGTTACTTTATTTTTCATAAAAGAAAATAGGTCTTTCATAAAATTTCCACCATAGTGGACAAGATTAAATATAATCTTATTTCAGAAGCTTCTAAAAAATAAATGTAGGAGGATACGAAATGAGAGATGTGATATTAAATGAAATAATAAAAGATATAAGCAAAAGATATGATAAGAAAAGAGAAATGATTGAAATAATGGTTGAAAAATGCAAAGAATTAGATTATAATATTGATGAAAGTAAAGAGTTAATAATAGACTTTTTTAATGTCTAGACTTGTCCAAAACTTGTCCATAAGTTTAGAAAAAGATAGAAAATTATAGTATATTATAGGATAAATAATATCATAAAAATGGCTAAAAATACATGATTTTAGAACACAACAGAAAAAAATAGAAAATACTGTTTTTTAACTCTGACTCCGACATTCCTGTGTTCGAATCACAGTACCCCAACCACAATAATTGCACATATAAAGTGATAGTAGAATTACAAAAGTAAAAATCCTAATACAACGAAATAATATAAATAACTTTAAAGTTGGAGAAAATATATGATAAAAGGTGTAACAGAAATTGCATACCTTTTAGGAGTAGACACATTTTGGATATTTCTAATATTAGCACTTTTGGTATTATTAGGAATAATAAAATGCCTATTTCCATGGCAACCAAAATGGAAATCACGAAAAACAAAAGACAAAACTGGTAATGAAGTTACTATATATTATCAGATGAAAGAATAGAAAAAGGGGCTACTTTAAGGTAGCCTTTAAATATTTCATTATTTTTAACAATGGCTTGTATACTACACCTATGATATAAATAAAACATCAAACAGAAGATTAGAAACTATGACGAAACAAAAAATGAATAAAAAAATGGAGAATTTATGAGAAATTTAGATAACAAATTCAAAAATAGAATAGTAGATAATGAAGAACTATTAAAATATGGATTTAAAAAAGAAAATGAAATATATACATATAAAACATATATAAACAACAAACAATTTGAAGTAAACATAGTAATATCAGAAGATAGAAAATATTCAAAATTACTAGATTTAGAAAATGGAATAGAATTTGCTCTTGCAGATATTGAAAATGCAACAGGACAATTTATAGGAGAATTAAGGAAAAAATATGAAGACATAATAGAAGATGTAATTATCAAATGCACAAGTAAAGGAGCATTTAAAAGTAATCAAGCAAAAGAAATCATAGAATATGTAGAACAAAAATATGCTGACAAATTAGAATATTTATGGGAGAAGTTTGATGATAATGCTATTTGGAGAAACAAGCAAAATAGCAAATGGTATGGAATTCTATTAATAATATCAGAAGGCAAATTAGGAATTAAATCTAATAAGACGATTGAGGTTATAGATTTAAGATATCAAAGAGAAAAAATTGAAAATATAGTAGATAACAAAAAAGTTTTTCAAGGATACCATATGAATAAAAAAACATGGATAACAATAAAACTAGACTATTCTTTAGATACAGAAACAATATGTAAGCTAATAGATAATAGTTACAGCTTATCAATAGGAAATAAATGTAATCTAACTAGAGATAATTTATCTCAAAAAGTATATGAATATTTAACAACTATACCTAAGGGAAAAGTAGTAACATACAAGCAAGTTGCAGAACATATAGGGAATAAGGGACTAGCAAGAGTAGTTGGTAATATACTTCATAAGAATCCAAATGGAGATAAATATCCATGCTATAAAGTTTTAAATAGCAAAGGTGAACTTGCAGAAGCATTTGTATTTGGAGGAAAAGAAATTCAGAAAATAAGATTAGAGGCAGATGGAATTAAAGTAATTAATAATAAAGTTGATTTAAATATATATCAATGGAAAGAAAACGAGAAAGTAGAACATTAATTACACAAAAAGACTAATAAGATAAAGAATAACAAGGTGCAAAGGATAGAAAATATAAAATAAATATTTTGCCTTTGGACCTTCTTTATTATTATAAAAACAAACCAATACAATAGCCAAACAAGAAGAAATCAAATATAAAAAATATATTAATCTAGCATCAGGAAATCTAAAAATATAAGACATATAAAAAATACTCATTAAGATAACAGAACTAAAAATTATCAAAAGTTTTTTAGATTTAAAAATATAAAAAATAAATATCAAAAAAACACCATACATACCATAATCAACATTTATAAGTTCTGCTAAAATTCCCAAAAGCACAACAAATGAAAGTCCACAAAATTTATTATTAGACTTATCATATAAATAAATAGAACACAATCCTAAAATGAATGTAAAAAGCACATTCAATGAAAAATAATTATTAGAAAATATAGATGAAAAAAGCAGAAAAGGAATTTGAGAAACACAAGCAAACACAAATAATTTTAAAATATGCTTTCTAAAATCTTTTGTGTGAATATATCCTTCTGTAGCTTGAAAAGCAAACAAAGGAAAAGCTAATCTGCCTATTAAGTTTAAAAAGGAAAATTTTCCTAATATAGCAATACCTATATGGTCAAATGTCATTGATATAATACCAATTATTTTTAATAAAAAACTTGTCAAAATAATCACCATAGACATTATCTAATAATTATTAATAAAAAGCAATAGAAAATTAATCATTAAAAATATAGCATTATAAATGTTGAAAATGTAGTATAAATATGGTACAATAATCTAGTAACAATGGTCAAGATTACCTAAGTAGGAGGAGAAAAAAATGTCAGAAATAATTGGAGTGATAATTTTAGTAGTTTTACTTATTATGATAGTAATATCTGGAGGAATTGTAATATCATCCTCATTAAAGTTCCAAGACATTCTGCGGGAGTATTGCAAGAAAGAAAAACATGAAATAAGCAAAAAAGAACTGATAGTGTATTTTATACTATTCATAGTATGCATTATCATTTACGGTGGTATTTGCATAGGGCTACTGACAGCTTTTTGGAAAGTAACGCATCATTTTTGGTGAATACTTTCAAACAACAAAGTATATATGTTGTTACAGCATTACCTAATGTTCAAAACTGCATGGAAGTGCGGATTTGAACATTAGGTATGTTTTTTGTATATAAAGTTAATATATAAGTATAGATAGAGAATAAAAAGAACAAATAATAACAATTTTAATTTTATTAAACCTTTACTTTTGCAGTATTGTGCTATATAATAGATTCAATTAAAAGAGAAGAGGAGAGAAAAGAATGCAAGAAAATGAAAATAATCAAGAACAAGAATTAGATTTAAACCAATTAATGAAAATAAGAAGAGAAAAATTAACAGAATTACAAGAACAAGGGAAAGACCCATTTGAAATAACAAAATTCAATAGAACAAATACAGCAGGAGAAATAAAAGCAAACTATGAAAAATTTGAACAAAAAGATGTAACTGTTGCAGGAAGAATAATAGCAAAAAGAATAATGGGGAAAGCATCATTTTGCACAATATTAGACACAGATGAAAATATACAAAGTTATGTAAGCATAAATGATTTAGGAGAAGAAAGCTATAAACAATTCAAAACATTTGATATAGGAGATATAATAGGAATAACTGGATTTGTATTCAAAACAAGAACAGAAGAAATATCTGTACATGCAAAAGAGATTGTACTATTATCAAAATCACTAAGACCATTACCAGAAAAATTCCATGGGCTAAAAGACCCAGATTTAAGATACAGACAAAGATATACAGATTTAATAGTAAATCCAGAAGTAAAAGAAAGTTTCATCATAAGAAGCAAAATAATAAAGAATGTAAGAAAAATATTAGAAGAAAATGGATATTTAGAAGTAGAAACACCAGTATTAAATACAATATCAGGAGGAGCATCAGCAAGACCATTTATAACACACCACAATAGCCTAAATATAGATATGTATTTAAGAATTGCACTAGAATTAAATCTAAAAAGATTAATTGTAGGTGGATTTGATAGAGTATATGAAATAGGAAGAGTATTCAGAAATGAAGGAATGGATATAAGGCATAATCCAGAATTCACAGAACTTGAATTATATGCAGCATATCAAGATTATAATGATATGATGAATATAACAGAAGAAATATTTTCAAGAACAGCCCAAGATGTATTAGGAACAACAACAGTAACATATCAAGGAAAAGAAATTAACTTAGCTCCAGGTTGGAAGAGAATAACAATGATAGACAGTGTAAAAGAAGTAACAGGAATAGACTTCAACAAAATAGAAACAAATGAAGAAGCTGTAAAAATAGCAGAAGAAAGAGGCCTAAAATTTACAGATGAAACGAAAAAAACACGAGGAGATGTAATATCAATGTTCTTTGATGAATATGTAGAAGAAACATTAATACAGCCAACATTTATATATGATTATCCAGTAGAAATATCGCCATTAGCTAAGAGAAAGCCAACAGATAAACGATTAACAGAGAGATTTGAAGTATTTATAGATGGAAGAGAATATGGAAATGCATTTTCTGAATTAAATGACCCAATAGACCAATATGAGAGATTTAAAAAACAAGTAGAAGCAAGAGAAGCAGGGGATGAAGAAGCTGGAATGATGGATGAAGACTATGTACAAGCATTAGAGATAGGATTACCACCAACAGGAGGATTAGGAATAGGAGTTGACAGAATGATAATGCTATTTACAGACTCAGCATCAATAAGAGATGTATTACTATTTCCAACAATGAAACCTTTGGCATAGAACATTTGAAAAATTTTAATAAATCTTAATA
>CAMUDX010000033.1 GCA_947087745.1 uncultured Clostridium sp.
CTAACTAATGAAGAATATGAGTTTTTAGAGAATTTAAAAACTGAATTTTGTAATAAACTTTTAAAAATGAGCAACGAAGAAATTACAGAATATTTAAAAAGTTTTTATCCAGAACAAAATTTGAACTTTGAAAAAGAAATAAAAGGTACTGTTTATAAGGTAAATACCTATTTTAACAAAGATTCAGAACACACAATACTAACTAGATTTTTTGAAATCTTCCAAAAGTAATAGTTTTTGTATTGAATTTTTAGTTTGAAATATGGTATATTATAAACACTACTTGAAATGTAGTAACTATAATTTTATATCGTATTTCAAGCTGTCTAAGGAAAGGAGTAAATAATGAAACAGCTAGAAAGCGATAAAATAACTGCTTTATACTGTCGTTTATCAAGAGATGATGAACTTGCAGGAGAAAGCAATAGTATAAAAAATCAAAAATTAATTTTAAGTAAATATGCAGAAGATAACAAATTTCAAAATATTAAGTTCTTTGTTGATGATGGGTATTCTGGAACTACTTTTACAAGACCTGCCTTTATGGAAATGATGGAATTTGCTGAAAATGAACAAATAGGAACAATCATAGTAAAAGACCATTCAAGACTTGGTAGAAATAGACTTGTTGTTGGACAACTTCTTGAAGAAGATTTTGTGAGACTTCGGTATTAGATATATTGCTATAATGGATAATATTGATAGTAGCAAAGGTTTAAATGACTTCTTGCCTATTCAAGATTGGTTTAATGAAATGCATGCCAAAAATACAAGTCAAAAAGTTAGAGCAGTTCTAAAAAATAAAGGAGAATCAGGAATTTCACTTGCTAATAATGTGCCTTATGGCTATAAAAAAGATGAAAATGATAAAACAAAATGGCTAATTGATGAAATACCTGCAGAAGTTGTAAAGGAAATATTTAATCTATTTGTTCAAGGACATGGAACTTGTGAAATATCTAGAATTTTAAGAGAACGAAAAATATTAACTCCATCAGAATATAATGCAAGTATTAGTACAAACTCAAATATAAATACTCAAGAATATCAATATAAATGGTGTGGAACTACTGTAGCTGGTATTTTAGATAGACAAGAATATATTGGAGATACAGTAAATTTTAAATGTACTACTCGTTCTTATAAAGATAAGACTAGAGTAAAACTTCCAAAAGAAGATAGAAAAGTATTTAAAAATACTCACGAGCCAATTATTGATGAATATACTTGGAATATTGCACAGCAATTAAGAAATAACAGAAAAAAGCCTACAAGGTCAGGCAAGAAAAGTATTTTTTCAGGATTACTATTCTGCAATGATTGTGGCAAAAAAATGTATTTTCAATCACCTGTTACTGACCTAAACGCAAAAGACCATTATAGATGTTCAAGTTATAAGAAAAATATTTCTTTATGCACTTCACACTGGATTACAGACGAAGTCTTACAAAGCCTTGTTTTAGAAAATATACAAAAAGTAGTTTCTTATATGAAAAATTTTGAAGATTTATTTATAAAAGAACAATTACAAAAATCTACACAAGATGAGCTAAAACAAATCTCTAAAAACAAGAAAGAACTTGAACAAGCAAAGAAACGAATAATTGAAATTGATAACTTATTTATGCACATTTACGAAGATAATATATCTGGAAAGATAACAGATGAAAGATTTAGAAACTTATCTTTTAATTATGATAAAGAACAAAAAGAATTAAAAACAAAAATTGAACAATTATCAAAAGAAATCGACAATACTGAAAAGAAAACAACTGACTTAACACAGTTTATATCTAATGTTAAGAAATATACTGAAATAACTGAACTAACACCAGAAATACTAAATGAACTTATAGAAAAAATATTAGTTCATCAAGCAGAAAAAGTTAATGGCAAAAAAGTTCAAGAAATAGATATATATTATAGAGGTGTTGGTATTATTTCTTTTCCAGTAAGTTTAGAAGATATGACAACGGTAATTGAGAAAATGTTAAATAAAAGAATATCAGCTTAAACAAGCTATTTTATGGGGAGAACATTTTAGTGTACTTAACTAAATCGTTCTCCCCTATGAGTTTTGACGTACCATCAAAACTCGGGGGCTCTGCGAGGCAATAAAATTTATTTTTGGCAAATAAATTTTATTCAAATTAACTATCGCCACTTTCATTTTTATTTCATAAAAACAAAACGTGCCACGTTAATTTGTTTCTTCTTGCATTTCTTCGCAGAATTTTACTGGCTTAACACCTACTGAAATAGGTATAGGCTCTTTTGTATAAATTACACTTGTGTTTGTTTCGTCTGGTATATAGTCAAATGCTGTATCAATTTCTTGCATTTGGAATTTATCTTCTTCATTGATGTAGAGTATTCCAAATCTATAAGTTTCCATTTTATTATCTGGATCAAGTTTATAATAATCTTCCAAAGGAAATACTCTAACAATAGCACTATTATCTTCAGCAAGTTAAAATAAAACATTTGCTTATCAACGTAGTAGGTTGCCTCTGTATAATGAACATCATAGTATTGTCTTAATCTCATAATGATTTCGCCGACTTCTTCCTCTGGCAAATAATTACTAAATCTCACACTACCAAGCACATTACCTAATATCATTGGCTTTGTTGTATCTATATAACCTTTATCATATAATTCTTGACAAGGCTTACAAATTGATTCTCTAAAGTTAATCTGTTTTACAATTATTTCTGTACCTAACATATCAAGTTCAATGTTATCAACATACTTCATTATAAGTTCTGCTTGTTCTTGTCTGGTATAATCTTTCCAAGTTTTAGTTCTTGCTTGATATTCCTTATCTAGTTTTACTTTGTTAATAAAGTCAATATCTCGTTTTAGTAAAATATCTTTTGGTGTAAATCTTAGTTCTTCTGTGCAATCAGTGGTTTCTAGTTTATTCTGTAATTTTTCAATAGCTTTTTCAACAATTTTCTTTTCTTCATTATATTCCTTTAGTTCAAAAACTCCATTTATATAGGCTTTTTTTATTCTTTCAAGTCTGCTAGTTTGCTCTTTTATTTCTTTTTCTAGTTGTTCTTTTGGCTCATCAAATTTTTGCTTAATCATAGGCAAGAAGAATTGATTAACAACAGAATCATATTGTACTAATTCATCTATAAATTGGTTAAAGTAATCATTTATAACCTTTTCTTTAAATTCAATCTTGCAATCATTACAATAATAGTAAAAGTAAGCATTACCATTTTTCTTTGTAGTAGCTTTTCCACCTAATATTCTGCCACATTTTGGACACTTTAACTTTTGTAAGTATAAATAAGTTAGTGTTCGTTTATAACTTCTTGAGTTTTTCTTTTTCTGCACTTGACAATCTTCCCACATTTCTTTAGAAATAATAGGCTCTACAACATCTTCATAATAAGTTGGGTGTTTAGTATTCTTTCCGTGAACAAAATCCCCTTTATATATTTCATTTTCTAAAATACCAACAATAGTTGAATCTCGCCAATTTTCTTTTCCTAATACCTTTTCTTCATTTAACACATTACTTATCTTTTTATAAGATAAACCATTGTAATACATATCAAATATTCTAATTACAATATCTTTGGTAGTGTAATCAATTACTAACTTTTTATTTTCACGTTTATATCCAAGTGGTGCAACGTGAGGAATATGTCCTTGTTTTATAGCACCTGCTAAACCTATTTTTGTTCTTTCACTTGTTCTTTCTATTTCATTTTGACTAACACTCATTAAAAGTCTTGAAATCATTTTACCGTTTGCACTTGTAGTATTTATTTCATCATTTACACAATCTAAGTAAGCATTATTGTCATCTAAGAAAGTCATTAGATTTTCCCAATCATAGATACTTCTTGTTATTCTATCTAGCTTTAGAGAAACAATAGTATTTATCTTTTTAGCTTTAATATCACTTTTTAATCTTTCAAATTCTGGTCTATGATTACCAGTTTTAGCACTTATTCCAGCATCTTGGTAATAATCTACTATTTCATAGCCTTTAAATTTGCAAAAAGTTTCTAATCTTTCTCTTTGCTCTGGCAAACTAAATCCGTTCTCTTGCTTGTTCATCTGTTGAAACTCTCATATACAATCCACATTTTTTCTTTTCTTTGTTCAATTTTAAAACCTCCTCATAAAACAAAAAGAGACATCAAAGTATACACGAGTACCCTTGACATCTCTTAAATCCATTTATCATAAACTAAAATACAATAATGCAATATAATATAATTTTTTCAAAGTACTCATATATCTATATATTTTTTCCGAACTGATATAGATATTTTATTGAGTACATTATACCACGATTTAAAGAAATGTCAAATATTTACATTTATAATTTTTTTAAGTATTCTTCTAACTCTGATAATTTAATCTTTTTAGTTAAGTTAGTAATATAAATGTCATTAGAATAATTGAAAACTAAAAATGTAATATTTTTAATAATCACTCTATGTGGCTCAATATATGTAAGATTAGTTTTTTCTAATCTCCTAATACTTCCATTGATAAAGGTAGGAGTAACTTTAGAAAACTCACATATAAATTCAAGTCGCTGTTTTAGACATTCCTCAAATTCTAGTTCTTGCTTAATTATCTTCATTTCAAACACCATCCCTTCTTTATAGATTTAGGATGATTTTTTGCAAAAGAAAAAATCAACCATTTTATTGATTGATTTTTGTATCTCTCTATTCTATTAGTTCGAACAGATACGTCGTTGGAGCCACTAGGCAGAATCGAACTGCCGACCTACGGGTTACGAATCCGTTGCTCTACCAACTGAGCTATAGTGGCAAATAATTGCAAATGAATAAAAATGGCTATGTCACATTTTTATAATAGTTTACATGAATCAAGAACTTTAACTTTTTATACTAGTGGGTGGTAATAACCACCCACTAGTATAAATTTATTCACCTAAACAAATTCCAATATTCTTAGCAGTTTTTATCAAACTATGGTCCATAGTTATTTTTCTAATATTGCTCTCAGCTGTGTTTCCTGATGCTGCTCCCACTTTTTTATTATTTCCAACAACATCTTCAAGTGTAACATAACCAAATTCTCCACCTTTATATGTTACCAACACATTAAATATTCCATTCATTGCAAGTTCAACAGCTTTAGCACCATATTGTGTTGAAAGAACTCTATCAAATGCAGTAGGAGTTCCACCTCTTTGAACATATCCAAGTACA
This sequence comes from uncultured Clostridium sp., assembly GCA_947087745.1. Taxonomy (GTDB): domain Bacteria; phylum Bacillota; class Clostridia; order TANB77; family CAG-508; genus CAG-269. Next base: position 5,214 of record CAMUDX010000033.1, read on the forward strand.
GTATTTCTAGCTTCATATCCTGTTAAAGCTTCAATATCATTTACTAACTTGTCCCCTATTCCACCTAACCTAATATTATCTAATCCGATTCCACTATCTAATGTTCTTTTAATAACTATATCTCCATCTTTTGGTTTTGCACCTTCAGAAGCAACTATTATAGAGAATGACTTTCCTTCTTTTCTTCTCTGCTCTATCTTTTCTACTACTTTATTTATGTCGTAAGGAATTTCTGGTATTAATGCAATATCTGCTCCACCTGCTATTGCTGATTCTAAAGCTATCCATCCTGCATACCTTCCCATTACTTCTAAAACCATTACTCTATGATGTGATTCTGCTGTTGTATGCAGTCTATCCACAGCTTCTGTTGCTACTGATACTGCTGTATTATAACCAAAGGTCATTTCTGTGTGTGCTACATCATTATCTATTGTTTTAGGAATTCCTATGCATTTTAAACCTTTTAATGAAAAGTCTCTACTTGATTTTTGTGTTCCATCTCCCCCTAGTGTAAATAGGCAATCAAATCCATCATCTTTTATATTTTGTACACATTGGTCTGATAAATCTTTATATTCTACTTCTCCATTTTCTTTTTCAATTTTATAATTAAATACATTTGTATTATTTGATGTTCCTATTATTGTTCCACCTCTATGCAATAATCCAGATGCATTTGTTTTTGTATCTAATCTTACATATTCGTTTTTTAGAAGTCCTTTGTATCCTTCTATAAATCCATAACATTCTATTCCATTTGTTTCAGCTGTTTTTACTATTGCTCTTATTACTGCATTTAAACCTGGAGCATCTCCTCCATTTGTTAATATAGCAATTTTTTTCATCTTTACGTTCCCCCTTCATTTTTTATTGTATTATTTTATACATAATGCTTAGTTTATACATATATACAGAGTATATACAAATATCACTTTTTCATTATATATAATTTGATTTTATTTTTCAATACTTAAATTTGAAAAACTATAATTAATTTTTATAACCATTATAAATTGTGGTATTAGTAAAATTACATTCTTTTTGAAAAAGTTTTTTTGTTTCTTGTAACACAATTTTTGATTATACATATTATATATCATAACGAGAGGGGGGAAACAATATGCCAGAGAACAGAGGAGGATGCGGATGCGGTTTCGGTTTTGGTGATAACTGCTGTTGGATAATAATCTTAATACTTTTAATATGTTGCTGCTGTGGTGGTGATAGAGGTGGATGTTGCTAATTTTAAGCAATAATCAAAGTTATTAACATTATTACACATAAAAACGTGCTATTCATAGCACGTTTTTACTTTATCAACATACTATAAATCAGGGTGATATAATGAGTAAAAATTCTTCGAGTTCTAGACAATCAGATATTTCTTCTGATAATACATTTGATGAAAGTTGTGACTATTGTATAGCATTAGGTGGAAATCCTAATGTTGGTAAATCTACTATTTTTAATAATCTAACTGGTATGCATCAACATACTGGCAATTGGGCAGGTAAAACTGTTAGTAATGCTACTGGAAGCTGTTCTTACTTAAATAAGAAGTTTCTGTTAGTTGATATTCCAGGTACATATTCTATAATGTCAAATTCTCAGGAAGAGCAAATTGCTCGTGATTTTATTTGTTTTGGAAATCCTGATGTTACAATTATTGTTATAGACGCAACTTGTTTAGAAAGACAATTAAATTTGGTTTTTCAAACCATGGAAATTACAAAAAATATTGTTGTATGTGTAAATTTACTTGATGAAGCTAAGAAAAAAGGTATTCACATTGATTTAAAATTACTTTCTAAAAGATTAGGTGTTCCTGTTGTTGGGACTATTGCTAGAGATAAGAAAACCTTAAAACAATTGTTAGATGTAACTTATAAAGTTTGTATTGGAAAAATCAAACCTAATCCTATTAAAGTAAATTATAGCGATTTAATTGAAAGCTGTATTTCTTACGTTTCTTCTAAACTTTCAGTATTTCCTAATATTCCTACATATTTATATAGATGGATTTCTCTTAAGTTGTTAGATGATGAGCCAATTATTATAGAATCAATTGAAAGTAATTATGATATTAATTTTAATATTTTAAATGTTGATAAAATTAAAGAATATTGTTCAGATACTCTTAATTATAATGTAAAAATAAGTAATTTTAAGGATGATGTGGTTTCTTCTATTGTCTATTATGCTGAATCCATTTGTAATGATGTAATTACTTTAAAGCGTAGCTCTAATTCTTCTTTAGATAGAAAATTGGATAAAATTTTAACTTCTAAAAAGTTTGGAATACCTATAATGCTACTTTTTTTAGCTTTGATTTTCTGGATTACTATTGTTGGTGCTAATTATCCTTCTCAACTTCTGTCCAATTTCTTTGCTTTTATTCAAGATAAATTACTTACTTTCGCATCTAATATTGGTGCTCCAACTTGGCTTTCTGATATGCTTATTTTAGGTGTTTATCAAACTTTAACTTGGATTATAGCAGTTATGCTCCCTCCTATGGCTATATTCTTTCCTTTGTTTACTTTTTTGGAGGACTTGGGCTATCTTCCTCGTATAGCTTTTAATTTGGATAATTTTTTTAAAAAGGCTTGCACCTCAGGTAAACAGATGATTACTATGTGTATGGGCTTTGGTTGTAATGCATGTGGCGTAACAGGATGTAGAATAATAGACTCACCACGAGAGCGTTTAATTGCAATTCTAACTAATAGCTTTGTTCCTTGTAATGGACGATATCCTTTTTTGATAACAATTGCTACAATTTTTATTGCTAGTCAATTTACTGGATTTGGTGCTTCTTTATTAGCTACTTTATCTGTTGTTATAGTAATAATTTTAGGAATTTTAATATCTCTTATCATTTCTAAAATACTATCACACACAATTTTAAAAGGCATCCCCTCTTCTTTTGTATTAGAGCTTCCTCCCTATCGTAAGCCTCAATTTGGTAAAATTATAGTAAGGTCAATTTTAGATAGAACAATTTTTGTATTAGGTAGAGCTCTTGCTGTTGCTGCACCAGCAGGACTTGTTATTTGGCTTTTTGCTAATATTGGATTTAATGGTGTATCTCTACTTAATATGATTGCTAATTTTCTAAATCCTTTTGCGCAATTAATGGGATTAGATGGATATATTTTAACTGCTTTTATTTTGGGTATTCCTGCAAATGAAATTGTTTTGCCTCTTATTTTAATGTGCTATTTAGGTGGTAATTCATTAACTAATATTTCTGATAATTTTGCCATTGGCTCTATATTAATTAATAATGGCTGGACTTTACTTACTGCAATTAATGTTATGATTTTTACTGTTCTTCATTTTCCTTGCACTACTACCCTACTTACTATAAAAAAGGAATCTGGTAGTTGGAAGTGGACTTTTATTGCTTTTCTTCTTCCTACTGTTTGTGGCATTATTCTTTGTATATGTACTAACTTAGTATTTAATTTGTTTGTTTGAAATATTTAACCACTTGATATTCTTAACCAGAATATCAGGTGGTTATAAGATTTTTTGTGTCAGTGTCATACATTTAGACATTATGACTGCTCCCATGCCTCTTTTATACTAATACCTTGTTCTTTAGAACTTTTAATTGCTAAATAAAGTCTAGCAATACAATTTAGCAAGGCTAAGAATAGAGGTCCGATGAGTAATAATAATACTGTCTCTCTCCTTGGTAATATTAAATCATTATTTTCAAACATTTTGTTGGCTACTATCCAAGGTACAATAATTATTAATAGCATTATTATACATGATGTAGTATCTCTTTTGTATAGCACATCATTAGTAAATGTCCGAACCTTCTTAAAAAATCTTTTCATCCTATTTTTCCTCCTAAAATACATAATTTATAGAGTAATGTGCTTTTGTACTTGTCAAAATAATAAATTATAGTTTGTATTATAACATGCTTTACAAATTTCTGCAAATTCATTTAGCATACTTATGACAGAAAAAACTCTCTAGCAAGGTATTATGCCTCTCAAGAGAGTTTTCTTTTAATTATTCAAGTTTACTTTTTGAAAGTAGTTTTTCTTTTAGTCATCAAAATTAGCAATGTTTTGCATAAAATTTTTTGTCCATCATGTAAAATCTCTTTTAGCTTCTGATATATCATGCAATATTCGTTGCGTCTTCTTGAATTCCTTAAAGATTTTCATAAATTCATCATACAAATTTCCTATCGCAATGCCGTCCACTTGTGTTGTTTCTCTCTGGTTCAGTATTATTTGAATGTTGTTTATCGCTTGTAGCAGTATTTTTTATCGCTTGCTTATCGCTCGCATTTGTAAATTTATCTTTGCAATTTATTTCTGTTCCATTTTTACAAATAAATCTTATTGTATAAGGATTTATTGGGCCATCTTCTTGGATTTCTCCTATTACTACTTTATCAATTAAACATTCAAAAACATCCTTATCAAACTTTGGCATTATATCTATGTTTTTAAATAAACTTTTAAACTTGTTTAATCTTAGTTTAATACTTTCTGTTCTGTTTGTTTCTTTTAGTAGGCTTTCTATTTTTTGTTCTATTTTTAATAATTCTACATTTAAATTATCAAATTTTTCTGTATATTGTTCTTTATTGATTTTTCCTTCTAAATTTAGTTCTAATAGATTAGCAAGTTTCTTGTTTATTTTTTCTTTGTCTTTTTCTAGTTTTATTACCATTGTTTCTGTAGTATTTTCTTTTAAGATATTTTCTATTTTTTCTAAAAAGTTTTCTACTACTTTTCGATTATCATTACAGAGTATTCTATATCCTTGAACAAAACAATCTTCTAGGATTTCTTCTTGAATTGCTTTACAATGTGGACATTCTTCTTTTCCATGTTTTGCTCTTTTGATACATTGCCATACTGGTTTTGCACAGTTCCTATTTGCATTCCAGTTTCTTCTTGTTAGTAAACTACTACAGAATCCACAATATAATTTACTACTAAAAGGATATTTCTTACTATAGTTATCATTTCTTCTTCCTGTTTCTCTGCTACCTGCTCTTTTCGTTCTTATTTCTTGTACTCTATCAAATAGTTCTTTACTTATAATCGGCTCATGGTGTCCTTTTAAATAATGCTTGTCTGCTTCTCCTAAATTGCTTAGTCTTTTATGTGATATTGGATCTATTGTAAATGTTTTTCCCATTAAGACATCTCCAATATATTTTTCATTTTTTAGTATTCCTCTTATTGTTGATTCGCACCATTTTGTTGCACCCTTCGGAGTTTTTATTTCTTTATTAGTTAGTTCTTTTGCTATTGTACTTGAGCCTACTCCTTCTACATATCTTTCAAACATATATCTTACAATAGTTGCTTCTTCTTCATTTATTGTTATTTCTTTTGTTTCAAGATTGTAGTTATAGCCATAACAACCATTATAGCCAATCAACTCGCCTCTGTCTTTTTTCATTTTCAAACCTAATAATACATGTGAAGATATATTTTCGCTTTCTTGTTGTGCCATTGCACTTAGTAATGTTAATACTAATTCTCCTTGACCTGAACCTGTATTGATATTTTCTTCTTCAAATAGTATGGCAACATTTTTCTCTTTTAGCATTCTTACATATTTTAAAGTATCTAATGTGTTTCTAGCAAATCTTGATATTGATTTTGTTAGTATCATGTCAATTTTTCCTTCCATTGAATCTTGTATCATTTTCATAAAGTCTGTTCTTTTAAAATCTAAAGTGCCACTTATTGCTTCATCTGCATATATCCCTGCAAATTGCCATTCTGATTTGCTATTTATTTTTTCATCATAATACTTTAATTGTGATTGATAACTATTTAATTGCTCTTCGTTGTCTGTACTTACTCTGCAATAAGCACAAACTCTTAGCCTTTCTTTAATTGTTGTTCCAGTTACTCTGTTAATTCTTTCGTTTGTTTTCTCTATGACTTGAATTTCCATTTAAACCTCCATTCCGCCTAGAGATAAAACTTAATAATTTTATATCATTTTTTAGGTAAAAAGTAAATTGAAATTATAAAAATTTGTAATCTTTTAAGATTTTTCTTTTAATTTCTTTTTGTTCCGAATCTAGTATTAAGTTTTCTCTAAACAAATTATTTAAGATTGATAATTCCATACTACAATTTAGCATAGTATTATCTTTTAAACTGTTAGAATCACTAACTTGAATATCATAATCATGTAGCATGAAATTGCTCCTTTTCTTTAAATTTGAAAAAGAAAAAAGAGCTAAGAAAAATTAGTTTTTAATTCTAACTTTTCTCGCTCTCACTTTTTCATGCTACCATTATATTATCGTGTTTTTATAAAATCAATTCCCTTTTTATTCCCTATTTTCTATTTCTGATATAATTTTTAATAAGTACACTTGGTGAACTAAAAATAATATAATTCAAAGCTACAAGTTCACTCGGTGTACTAATACAATTTAGATTTAGTTCACTTGGTGTACTAGAAAAATATAACCAAAGTTCACTAAGTGTATTTGTAAATTTTACTTTATTTACACATTCACTAAATGAACTTTTTTCTAAAAATTAAGTACACTTGGTGAACTAAATCTAAAATATTTTATTAAATTCGAGTACACTCGGTGAACTTTTGCCTAAAATGAGTGAACTTTTTCAAATTTTTAGTTCACTATTTTTAATTTTAACGAAGAATAGCGAGTTTGAGCCAGTTCACCGAGTGAATTTCTACATCATATTTACTTAAAATTTTTGTTTCTTTATTAACTCTTGAAGGCTTGCCCTTCAATATGTCTAGGCATTGTGTTAAACATGCTTTCCTGCCCTCATTTTTAATGAGGTATTTTCTGTTTTAATAGTATTTATGTCTACTTAATTAAATATACTTATCCTTAAATCCTCTTAATTGAAAAAGAATGTGTTTTTAAAATCAAGTCAAGGTTGTGCGATAGCACATTCATTTTAACCTTGATTTGATTTTATAAAGCACATTAGAATGTTTTACGAAGGATTTATATAATTCCTTTTTCTTTCACAAATTTTTTCACACATTTTAAGTCAGTTGTTCTATTAACTGATTTTATGCAGTCAAACACCTGATTTTTATATAATGATTTTGAAGAATCTCCTATTCTCGAATCTAATATTGCAATAATTCCTTTATCTGTGTTACATCTAATTAGTCTTCCAATTCCTTGTTTTAGTTTTATAATCATTTCTGGTAAATAAATACTCATAGAATCTTCTACTAAAGAGCTTTTATATTTTATTACTGGATCTAAAATTGGAAATGGCAATCTTACAATTATAACACTTGATAAAGACTTACCTTGTATATCGATTCCTTCCCAAAAGGTTCCTGTACTCAATAATACAGAATTTATATCTTCTTTAAAATCTTCTTTAGTTTTTATTTGTGAAGAACCTTCATTTTGAATTATTAATTTATATGGTAAATTATTCTTCTTCAATTTTTCATATACAATTTTCATATCTGCTTTTGCAGTAAATAAAATTAATGTTTTTCCGTCTGTTATTGATATTAACTCAATAATTCTATTTGTAATATCTTCTATGTACTTACTATGTTCTTTCTGTGGATGTGCTATATCATTTGAATAATATAGCAATGTATTATTTTCTATATCAAAAGGACTTTCTTTAGGTTCACTAATAAATAATCTCTGATTTTTATTCAATCCAATAGATTTCATAAAATAATTATAATATTCATTTTTATCTATACTCGTATTTAATGTAGCAGAAGTTAACACCTTAACATTTTCTTTATCATTAAACAGAATATTTTTTAATCTTTCATCAATATTCTTAGGACAACTTGCAAGTAGGTAATTCTTTTTATTTTTTTCTATCCAAAACACAACTGATGAGTCTTTTCCCTTTGATATTTCTTTATAGAAGTCAATTATTTCCAATAGACTATCTGCAACTGAATCTTCATCATTCCTTCTATCATATAATTGAACAGAAGAACTAAATCTTTCCAAATCTTCATATATTGTTTTACTAATATCTAAAATTGATTTTGTAAATTCAATATCACAGTTTTCCATATCTTCTTTGTTTAAAATAATATTTCTCTTGATTAAAATATCAATTTGTTTTTCAGCTTGTTGTTTTACTATATCAAAAAAATCTTTTATATTTTTATTTAATTCAGACATACTTCTACTACTTATAGGATATCCAACTTTACTTAATAATCTATAACTTTTATTTACAATAGAATTCACATTAGAAAATAATAAAACTTTCTTATATGAATTTCTTGCCTTTATCTCTAAATTATGAGCTTCATCTAAAACAATTATTTCTGTCGGTGCTAATAACAATTTTTGTTCATTCACTTTTCTTTTTTGATTTTCTAATAATAAATCATGATTACAAATAATTGCTCCTTTACAATCCTGCATTTTTTCTCTTTTCTTTATAAAACTACAAGTATAATAAGAAGAACACTTCTGAAACTTACATTCATTTATATTTATTTTATTCCATATCTTTTCAGACATATCATGTAAATTAGCTCTATCATTTAAATATTCATTTTCTTTTAAGTTATTAAATTTTTCTTTTATTGATTTGTCCCCAATATTAAATAATCTTTCTTTACATAAATAATTGTTTTTCCCTTTTGCAATTGTAATGTCTATAGGTATTTCAAGCAACTTTGATAATTTTACTATATCTTTTTCAATTTGCTCTTGCAAAGTAATTGTAGATGTAGAAACAATAAAAGGCTTTTTAGTAATTTTATAATAATACATTAATGGTATTAAATATGCATATGATTTTCCAATACCTACACTTGCTTCTACTATAATATCTTGATTATCTCTAATGCTTTCAATAATATCATATGACATATCTTGTTGACCAATTCTATCTTCATAACCTAATTCTGCCATTCTCTCAAAGAAATTCAAGGTTTCTTTCATAACATCTTCCCAAATCGCTTTTCTTTTTGCTACATCATTTTTCCATATTCCATATATTAAATTTTGCATTAAAACTCCTTCTACATCTTTGATTTTAAAATTTTATTCTCTATCATTAGTTAATTTTTTTATATCTTTTTTTGTTAATTCTTTATAATTTGTTTTTTCTACAACTTTTTTACCAATTTTCTCTTCAATTTCTCTTCTGGCTTTTCCTGTAATTTTGCCAGCTTCTTGTACATCGTCTTTTAATTCCTCTAATCCAAAGCTATTATTAGTATTATGCATTTCATTTGCTGTTACTTCTGCTAAATTTGTTATTGCAAGTTCTAGTTTTCCCATACTATCCCTTAAATTTCTTTTGGTTTTATTAATTCCTTTTAATTCTTTATATTGAGTGGTATTCATATTAAATGTACTTTTGTATATTTCATTTGTCAGTATTGCATAATCTCTATCTTTAGCTCCTCTTTCTTTCCAAGTATCAGTAAGTTCCTTCCTACTATCTATTGATTTTAGTCTTTGTGCAATCCACGTATCTTCATAGCCTTTTCTTATATAAGTTTCCTTCGCTCTATTAATAGCAAGTTCTGGATTTACAATTTCATCTAATCTTTCACTGCCTACTTGTGCTAACCATAATTTAAAAGGTTCTGCTTTAGGTGATGGAATAGATTGTATAATTCTTAATATTCCTTTTGTATTTGCTGTTCTTATCTTTCTTATTTTTCCATCTTTAGCTTTCATTTCAACTAGGGTACAAATTGTACCCCAGTTATTATTTAATTCTTCATCTCTAGCTTTCAACTTTTTTATGTATTGTTTTACATCTACAGAGTCTGTTAAGATTTGAACAACATCTTCTACTGAAAAATACCAATCTTCATTGTACCATTTCCTTCTTATTTCTTTTTCCTCAAATAAAGCCAATTTATTTTCTTGCATAATGCCACTTCCTTATTTATTTTTTGATATTATATAACATTTTCTTATCATTGTCAAACATTTGTTTTTGTGCTGTAAAAAAGCAATTATTTAAAATTAAATAACTGCTTTAATTATCTATACCCTTTTCATTTTCTCTATAACTTTCGTAAATTTTTCTCCATCTTCACAATATATTTTAGATTCATGACTTGTATTTCTTATATAATCCATTTTTAATAACTTCTTACATATCTTTTCTCCATGTATTGTACTAGCATCTGCCATTACTTTTTCTATTTTGATATTTCTTTCAAATAATAAATCTAATATATTTATGCATCCTTTTAGAAGATTTGTTATCACTCTATAATTGTTTCTATATCTTTTGTCTATTGATATAGAAGATAAATATATGTAATATGATTTATTATCTTCATATTCTTTTATTTGACTATACACTACATCTGCTTCGTTTATTTTATCTTCATAAATATCATAAAAGACTTCTTTATTTAATGGTAATATATTTACAAAAGCTATAATTTCATTATTACTATTTCTTAGTCCAATACAAGTTAAATTGTTTTTCCTATACCAATTTAATACTTCTTCTGCTGATGTTATATTTTCATTTGGAAAATAACAATGTTCTATATTTTCCATCATTTTAAAGTCTTTTAAATCAAATTTATATTCTATTTTTAATTCTTCCATACTCTCCCCATTCATGTTATTAATATTACTTTGTTTTAATATTTACTTATATATTCATTAAATATAATATTACTTATCTTTCTTCCCATATTATAAACATACTCATCATTCAAGTAATTTTCATCTTTAAAATCTTTTATCATAATTGTTAGAATATAATTACCATATATCGTTGATACTATTCCACCATCATTTCTTACTGATTCATATTTTCCACTTTTACTTACTATATAATTAACAATTGAGTTTTCTACTTCTTTATAAACCTTATCAATTCCATCTCCAATCATTTCATGATATTTTTGATTCTTTATAATACTTATTATTTCTTGTGTCATTTCTTTATCAAATAATTCATAATTATTTAATTTTTTCCATACTAAATAATAGTCATAAGCTGTAGTTTCCGAAAATACTTCATTTTCAACTGATTTAAATTTACTATATAATTTTGTGTTATTACATCCTATATTTGCTATACTTTTATTTATATTTTCTATTCCTAAAAAATCTATCAATATATTAGTAGCAACATTATCACTTATAATCATCATTAGTGTTGCAATATCTAATATTGGAAGTTTTATTCCTTTACTTAAATACCTTAAAATGCCACTACCATTTACATAGTCCTTTTCTTCATATTTTAGTTCTTTCTCTCGATTTATTACTCCTTTATTAATTTGATTGAACAATTCAATTAGAATAAATATTTTTATGCAACTTGCAGAATTATATTTTTCATTTTCATTTATTTTTATTGTATTTCCTTTTAAATCATCATAATATATTGCTATTTTTCCATCAAAATTGACTATACTATTTTTAATTATTTTTTCTATATCCATCAACTTTCTCCTATAAATTCTTACTTATAATTTCTTCTCGAATCTTTTCTTATAAAAGGTTCTTGTACATTATCTTCTATTAATCGTTTATAAGCATAAGGTTTCCTATAAGCATCTCCTAAAGTTTCTCTACTTCTATATTCTCTAATTTCACTCATATTAAACTGTGCAATTTTAATATCTTCTTTGTCATTCATTACTAACATTTCACTATTTAATTCATGTTTATTTATGTTTCTTACTATTGGGCTATATGCTGAAGATTTTCCTCCATGGTTTGCATAGTTTACAGTTACGATACCTACCATATTTTCATATGCTCTTACTTTTAATTGTTCTAATCTTATTTTTGACATATAACAAGCATTTGGGACAAGTATAATTTCACTTCCTTGTAGCATTAAAATTCTTGCACTTTCTGGAAAATCTCTATCAAAACAAATCATTGTACCTAATTTTACCTTTCCTCTACCATAGTCTAACTCACAAGTCTTAAACTCTGTGCCAGATTGAGTATATGCTTCCATTTTAGAATCAACTGTATGTACCTTTGAATATTTTAATACAATATTTCCATTTCTATCAATAATAACAACTGTATTTCTAGGCTTTTGTTCAGTTTTTTCTAAATAAGTAATTGCTATTGCCATTCCAAGTTCTTTTGCTAAATTTATATATTTATTAATAAACTCATTGTCATTTTCTATTGCTTTACTATTCCATTTATTTACCTTTTCTTGTGGTATATTAACTTGATCTTCTAAATCTCCTTCAAATAGCATTTCATATCCAGTATTCCACATTTCTGGAAATACTGCAATATCTGCCCCTATCTCTTTTGCCTTTTTACAATATTCAATACCTTTTAACATATTATTTTCTATTGAATCAGTTGGATTTAATTGTAATAAGGCAACATTAAAAATATCTGATAAAGTATTAGTATAATTTAATATTGTACTGGCTAAAAGTTCTATATCATCAATATTGTCAATAGTTGGAATATGTATAAAAGCAATTTTACTTTTTAAGTCATTAGTTTGTTTAAAACTTAATGCTCTAAAAAATACATTATTACATAAATAATTTCCTGCATCACATGAACTTATAACTTTATAATTATTGCTTTCTAATTTTTCTTTTAAAACACCATAATAAAAATCTGTTTGTAATTTAGTCTCTTCTAAAACAGCATTATTTTCTAAATAAATATTTCTAGTATTTGGCTTTTGTCCCAAAATTAATACATAATCATAATTTTGTAACATTTTTTCTTCTATTTGATTACTACTTACTTCAAAATCATTTTCTAAATATAAAATATCTTGATTATTTTTTTCTTTTATATTATCTAATAATACTTTTGCTGAATTATCATTTCCTTTAAAACCTGCTATTAATATTTTCATTTCGTTACCTCATCGTTTATCATTTATGGTTACTATACCATAAAAAGTCAAAAAAATAAAGCATATAACAAA
>CAMUDX010000034.1 GCA_947087745.1 uncultured Clostridium sp.
GATAGTATGATTACAATAATATTTTTTATTATTATCAATTCAACTTTTACAATAATATATATAAAAAATAAAAAAATAGAAATAAGTGAAAATGAAAAAGAAAATTTAATAACATTAAATTGCTTTGCAATACCACTATTATTAATAAGTTGGCCAATAGTAAATGATGTACATTCAATAATAGCAATACATATATCAATAATATTATTTGTGTATATAATAAATATTATGATGAAAAGGATAAATATAAAAATAAGTAAAAAAATAATAAATGGGATATTAGTATTTTTATGTGTTATATCATGTGGATTTTCAATTGTAAATTTTTATAGTTGGATAATAAATAAAAATTATATAAAGGAAAAATATAGTATTAATGAAGAAAGTCCATATTATGGAGGCGTAATTAAAGAGGAAAGAATAGAAAATATTAATGCTGTAGTAAATTATATAGAAAGTAGGCCTAATAATGTAATAGTTTTATCATATAAAGCAGCATTATATATGATTCCATTACAACGCAACAATGGAGATATGGATTTACCATTTAAAGGAAATTTGGGAAGAGATGGAGAAAATGGAATAATAGAAAAATTAAAGAAAATGGAAAATGTAGAAATATTAATAACAAAAGATAAAGAAGATAAAATATGGCAAGAATCAGAATTAGTAAGAAATTATATAAAAGATAATATGGTAAATATAGGAGAAATAGAGGAATTTGAAATATGGAAAAAATGAAAAAGTATTTAAACAAATTTTACTTAGATAAAGAAAAAGATATAATTGTTAGTTTATACAAAACAGGAGAAGATGAAATAACATATATATTAGAAACGCCAAACCACAATACAGGAAACTTAATAACAAATTTAGCAAATATATTTAAAGTAGAAATAAAAAAAGACCAAAACGACATGAAAATAATAACAGATGTAATACCAGCTAGTATAAATGCAGATAACAAAATTGTGTATATATTTAGGCTTGGAGGATTTAAAATAGCAAATATATACGAAGATGGAAATATAGAGCTAAAAGCCAAAATACCAGCAATAACAAAAACACTAATGTCACAAACGAAAGATTATAAATTACCAATAGAAAAGACAATAGTAAAATCATATTTATTAAAAAAGGTAAAATTTAGAACAGATTTGCATACACATATGAATGCCAACTTATCTCCAGACTGTTTAATAGCATTAGGAATAAAACATCAAATAAGATATCCATTGTACTACATAAAAAAGTTAGATTTAAAAATAACTAAACAACAAGAAGAAAAGATATATGAGCAAAGAAAAGATGTAGAAAAACAATTTACAAATTCAGAATTAGAAGGAAAATATTTAATAAGAAAAATAGATGATAATACATTTATTAATTTTGCAGATTTTATATTAAATAATTTAGAAAATGCAGAATATAATATTTCAAAAATAAGAACAAGCTTAGCAATATTAAAAGATGGTCAAGCGGTATTTACAAATTTAGAAAAGCTATATATATACAGATATGTTTTTTGCAAAGGAATTGAAAGCACAAAGAAAATCAAATTAAAAAAAGAAGATATAGATAAAATACCAGAAAATGATATAAAAGAAATATTAAAATTAATGTTATTAGATAAAGAAAGAGAAGAATTTAAAGATATAACATTAAGACAAGATAAACTATTATGGATAGCAAGAGAATATCAAAAACAAGGGATAGAATATGTAGAAATAACAGATACAGATTTAGCAAAAGACAATGGACCTGCAATAAAATTAATAGAAGAACTACATGAAATAATGCCACATATTGAAAAAGAAACAGGAGTGAAAATAAGATTTTTAGTAGGATTAAGAAGAATACCACTAACAATAATAAAAGACCAAATCATAAGTGGAAATTATTTAAGGAAAAATTTAGATGTATTAAAAGCTGTAGCCAAAAGTCCATATGTTGTAGGCAGTGATTTTATTGGAGAAGAAACCAATGATATAACTGAATTAAAACCAGCAATAAAAGAATTAGTAGAATATGTTAAAGAAGATAAAGGTTTTACAATAAGAATACATGCAGGAGAAAATGATAGTTTAAAAGACAATGTAGCAAAGTCAATAGAATGTGTAAGAGAATCGTTAAGTAATGGGCAAGATATGCCAAGAGTAAGAATAGGTCATGGACTATATACAGCAAATTTAAATACAAAAGAAGGAAAAGAACTAATTAAAAATATAAAAGACTCAAATGTTGTATTAGAATTTCAATTAACATCAAATGTAAGGTTAAATAATCTAAACAATTTAGCAAGACATCCTATAAAACAATATTTAATAGAAGATATAAAATGTGTGCAAGGTACAGATGGATGTGGTGCATATGGAACAGATACTATAGATGAACAATTGGCTTTACAAAATTTATTAGGATTAGGAGAAAAAGAACTCACACAAATAAGAAGTGTA
Organism: uncultured Clostridium sp.; assembly: GCA_947087745.1. Taxonomy (GTDB): domain Bacteria; phylum Bacillota; class Clostridia; order TANB77; family CAG-508; genus CAG-269. The sequence continues at coordinate 2,457 of CAMUDX010000034.1, forward strand.
GAAAAAGAGATAATTGAAAGAAATAATCAATATTTTAAAGAAAAATCAAAAAAATTTAATAAGTTTCTAAATGGTAGAACAATAAAAGAAGCTATTACTCAAGAAGAAAAGGAAAACCATATTAAAGGCGAGAAAAATGAGATGCCTATGAGAATTGTTGAAAGAATAGAAGCAGAAGAATTGTTAAAAGAAAAAATTCAGCAATTTCCAAGTGAAAAAATGCCTATCATAATTGCAGGAGGAAGCTTCAATAACAAAGGAAGAAGAACATATATAACAGAAAAAGGAAGAAAAATATTAGAAGAATTAGTAAAAAGAGTAGATAATAAAAAAGCATATTTTATTATAGGTCATACAATTAGTGGATATGAGAAAGCATTAATAGATATATGCAATAAATTAAACAAACCATTTGAAATAAATGCCATCATTCCTAAAATGGTTTCTAAAGAAGAAATAAAGAGTTTATTAGATAAAAATATAAAAAAAATTAGAGTATCAATTGAAAATGATGCAATGGGGATTTATAAGAGTTTTAATTATGAAATTTTTGAAAGAAGAAGTTCAATAGTTATAGCATTTGATGGAAATTCACCAGTTTCTAATTTAGTTCAAGAGGCCAAAAATGGAAAAGGAAAATCTAAAATATATGTAAATGAAAATATACCAGCTCTTAAAGATAAAGCAAAATATTTAACAGGATATGTTACAACTTTTAAGATAAGTGATAATATTGTTGAAAAGATAATTCAAGATAATACAGAAATAGAAGATAAATAAATATGATAATACAAGAGACAAAATTCAACAATTATTGCTAAAAAACATATAAAGATATTGCAATTATTAGATAATTAAGTTATAATAAATGATAGAAGGTGATATTATGATTAAAAGAAGATACATTTTTTTTATAGCAATGGTACTTATTATTACTTTTGTAATGCCTCTATGTAACAATATGACATATGCGGATCTTAATGGAGGAGGAGGTTTTAATGGTCCTAATAAAGAAAGTCCAGATGATATTAAAAAACCATCAGATACAAATAATATAAATACAAATAATAGCACAATAACAGAAGATTTATTAGATAATTTAGATGACTTTAAACCAGGAAAATTAGGAGATGAAGGAGCCTTTAAACATAAGGTAGGACTGATATTAGGAGTATTAAATATTGTAGGATTCATAGTCAGTGTAATAACTATAATGATTATAGGATTTAAATACATGATAGGAAGTGTGGAAGACAAAGCAAGTTATAAAAAGGTAATGCTACCATGGATTATAGGTGCAATATTAGTATTCACAGGAACTACAATACCTAATATGTTGTTTAATATAGGAACATCACTTTCTGATGAAGCAACAAAAACAGAGCATAAGACACCAAATGGAGATTCCTCAAATCCATTCGAGTATGAATACACTAAATAAAAGAGTTGAAAAAATTCAAAATAAAGTGTATAATATAAAGTATAGGAGACAAAAATGAAAGATATAGTAAAAATATTAGGAAGGATAGTTCTAGTAATATTAATTATACAAATGTTATACATACCTAATAATGTATATGCTACTGACCATTGGGGAAGTGTTGTTGAATCAGGAGATGAATTCTTAGAGTTAGGAAAAAATTCAACTACAAAATCAGACAAACAAGAAATACAAGTAGCAGTAGATTTTGCATATAATGCATTACTAATTATTGGAATAGTTGCATCTGTATTGATAGGAGTAATACTTGGAATAAAATATATGACACAAAGTGTAGAAGAACAAGCAAAAATAAAAGAAACATTAATAATATATGCAGTAGGATGCATAGTAACATTTGGAGCATTTGGAATATGGAAAATGGTAATAGAAATAATGAAACAAGTATAATTAAGTTATTAAAATTCTAACAAGAAGTTAGATTTACATAAATTAAAACAAGAAGGAGGAATAAATATGAATAAGAAAACTATTAAAATAATATCTGCAATATTAATTGCATTAATAGTAACATTTAGTTTTACTACTATGGTATCTGCAGCTAATGAAACAGAAGTTGGTGGACCAGGTACTTACACAGGAATAAAACCAAACAACACTTCTGATATAGATAAATTAGGAAACCAAGTAATAGGAGTTTTACAAGTATTAGGATCTATAACAGCGGTTGTTGTATTAATGATATTAGGTTTTAAATATATGATGGGAAGTGCAGAAGATAAAGCAGACTACAAAAAATCAATGATACCATATCTAGTTGGTGCAGTATGTATTTTCTTAGCACCATTCATAGCAGGAGCTATATATAGTTTTGTAAAAGGATAAAAAATGTCAAAAAAATAAAAAAAAAATCGATAAATACTTTTATTTATCGATTTTTTTTGGTATAATAATATTGTGTATAATTGTGTAACATAGGAGGAAAAAATATGGGAACTTATAATTTACCAAGAAATGTGAAAGGAGAGGGGAAAATACTATTTATATTTTCAACTAAAGGCTTTATATGGACTTGTGCATCAGCAGGAATAGGATTAATATTTTATCTAATATTTTCTATTGTCAATTTACAAGTAGTTGGGATAGTAATAACAATAATATTTGCTCTAATTGGATTCGTGATAGGAAATTTTAAGATTCCAGACAGTAACGGATTATATATTACAAGAAAAGCAGGTGGAGAGAATATAGACGATGTTATAATAAGATACATAAAATTTAAGAATAACAAAAAGAAATTATACGTATATACTAAGGAGGAAGAATAGATGAATAATCCAGAACAATTAACAGCAATATTAACATATACATTAGTGGCAATAGTAGTATTACTATTTGCATTAATAGTAGTATTTGCAGTAGTAATGCTAAAAAACAAGCAAAAGGAAACTGAAGATATATTACCAAAAAAAGATGCAAAAAAAGAGACAAAAGAAGAACCAAAAAAACAAAACAAATCTTTAGGAGAAAATAAACAATCAATACATAAGTTTATGGAATTTGATTCAGTAGATGATAATATGATTATACAAGACAATGGAAGAAGATTTTTAATGGTAATAGAATGTCAAGGTGTAAACTATGACTTGATGTCAGGAATAGAAAAAACAGGAGTAGAAGATGGATTTGTACAATTCTTAAATACATTAAGAAACCCAATTCAAATTTATGTACAAACTAGAACAGTAAATTTAGAGAATAGTATAAATACATATAAAGATAGATTAAGAAAAATTGAAGATAGATTAAACACGATGAGATTAAGCTATGATGAAATGGTAGAATCAAAACAATATTCACAAGAGGACTTAGATAGAGCATTTTTTGAGCTTACAAAACAATCCAATTTATGTGAGTATGGAAAAGACGTAATAAATAATACAGAGAAAATGAGTTTAAATAAAAACATACTAAACAAAAGATATTATATTATAGTTCCATACTATTCATCAGAGTTAGGGCTAAGCAATTTAGATAAAGAAGAAACAAAAAATTTAGTATTCTCAGAATTATATACAAGAGCACAATCCATTGTAAGTTCAATAGCAGCTTGCAGTGTAAGAGCAAAAATATTGAAATCAAATGAATTAGTAGACTTATTATATATGGCATACAACAGAGATGAAGCAGAAGTGTTCGGATTTGAAAAAGCAATTAAATCAGGATATGATGAGATATATTCAACTGCGCCAGATGTATTAGACAAAAAGATGAAAGAATTAGACAGAATCGTAGAAGAAAAAGCAGTAGAGAAGGCAAGAGAAAAACTAAATGAGGCAATGAGTGAGAAAAGGCAAGAAATAAAAGAAAAAGAGGATAACTTAGAGTATTTAGTTGATGAATTAGCAAAATTACTTTTAGATGAAAATGAAGAATATATAGAAAAAGATGTAATAGAGAATGCTAAAAATAAAATAGATAATGATAAGCCTAAAAACACAAAAGATACTAAAAAAACAAAAGAAGGAGGTAACAACAATGAAGTTAGACCAAAAGGAACTAGAGGCAGAAAACCTAAAGTTACAGCAACAAAATAATAGTGAAGATGTTGAAATACTAAAAAAGCAATCAATAAAAGAATTAATTGCTCCATCTGGAATAGATGCATCAGATATAGATCATTTAGAGATAATATCAAATGTAAAAAGATATGCTAGAAGTTTCTTTATATCTACATTACCTAGAATGTGTACATTTCCAGAATTATTTAGAGATATGTATTTCTTTGGAGACATTAATACATCTATATATATAAATCCTATTCAAGAAGCAAAATCACAAAATGAATTAAACAGAATTATAAACGAGTTAGAAACAGAAAGAATTGTTGCAGCAGATAAAGGAAATATAAATAGAGAAAGTATATTATCACAGAAAAAATATGAGGCAGAACAATTAAGAGATGAAATTGCGGCAGGTTATAATAAACTTTATGAAGCATCAATAATTTCTACAATATTTACATATAACATGCAGGATTTAGAGAGAATGACAAAATTATTAGCAACAGAAATGTCTAAAAATTTAGTTGGAGTAAAAACAGCATGGGCAATACAAGAGGATGCATATAAAAGTAATGTACCATTAATGAAAAATAGCATAAATAAATCACATACTTTTGACAGAAAGTCTATGGCAACAGTATTTCCATTTACAGAATCAGAAGTAGGACATTCAACAGGAATTCCATTAGGATTTAATAGACAAACAGGAACACCAATAATGTTTGATAACTTTCATAAATCACTTACAAATTATAATATGGTTGTTTTTGCTAAATCAGGAGCAGGAAAATCAGTAACAATGAAAACATTAATATCACGTTCATCTGTATTAATGGGAGTTGAAAGCTTAGCATTAGATGCAGAGGGGGAGTATTCTGTAGTAGCTGAGTCATTAGGTGGAATAAATGTAGTATTAAGTCCAACATCAAAGACAGTTATAAATTTATTTGATATAGAAACAGAAACAGTAAGAGATGAAATAACAGGAAGAGAAAGAATGATTTTAAATGTTGAAAACAAAATAGAGGATGTTACACAAAGCTTACTTACAATGGCAAGAGGTAGTACAAGAAGTAAAGAAGTAAACGAACTTACAAAACAAATTATTGCCGAAGCAGTTGCAGAAGAGTATAGAGACAAAGGGATTACAAGTGACCCTAATAGTATATACGAAAATGGTGGAAATGCAAGTAGAAATGGGCAATTGTACCGTGATAAAAAGGTAATGCCAACTATTGGAAGCTGGTATAAAAGAATTGTAAAGAAAGCAAAAGAAAATACCAATGTTGATTATCAATTTCACTACAGTTACTTAATAAAAGTAATGAAACAATATGTAAGAGAATATAAAGGGCAAATGGCATATTTTGATGGGCAATCAACATTTGAATTATTAGAAGGAGCACCATTTATAAACTTAGACATATCTCAACTAGAAGAAAAATTTGCAAGACCACTTGCACAACAAATTCTATTAACATGGATATGGGAGAAATTTGTTAAAAAGAATAGTGAAGATAGAAAAAGAGCAGCACAAAAAAGAGTTATTGTTGATGAAGCATGGATGTTATTACCTTTCCCAGAAGCAGTAGACTTTTTAAACACAATGGCAAGACGTGCTCGTAAAAGAAATGTATCATTAGCAGTAGTTTCACAAAGATTCCAAGACTTCTATGAAAAACCAGAGGCACAAGCTGTTCTAACATCATCAGACACAAAGCTATTTTTAGCACAAGATAAATCAGAAATAAATTACTTAAAAGAAGTATTTAAATTAAGCGAAGGAGAAGCTGGATTTTTAACAACTTGTTCAATCGGTCAAGGATTACTTAAAGTAGGGCAAGAATCAGCAATTATTCAAATCACACCAACTCAAAAAGAATTTGAATTTGTAGAAACAAACCTTAACAAGTTAGTAAAAAGCAGAAGGAAGAAAGAAATACAAGGAGTATGATAATGAATATTTTTACAAAAAAGAGTTTTATGAAAAAAATAGCAATACTTTGTTTATTCTTGGTTATATTTAACTTTACAGGGATGAGTCAAGTACAAGCAGCAAATAATGACTCTTCTTGGGGAGGAAAACTATTAGGATCAGTTATTAGTTTGTTTGTTGCTATAGCAGACGGTGCATATTCTTTAGCTAACAGATGTATTATGGGAGATGAATTTGGAGATGCACTGGTAGAGATTCCTACAATATCCACTGGATTTTGGAAAGGTGTAAAGGATTTTTTCATTAACGTAATTTTAGGACCAATAAAAACACTTGGTGATGGAATATCTACTATAGTAAAATGGTTTGGCAGTGAAGCATCTAGTGGTGAAGAGATATCAAATGAAATAGATGGTAAGCCATATAGAGGGGTTATATATAAAAAAGAAGACTTACCAGATAAAGTATATTTACCATTCTTTAACTTACATTTAGGATCAATATTTGCAGGAGATATTTTATTGTTTGATGTTAATTTTTTTGAGGAAAAGAAACCAAAACAATATCGTAATGATGATGGAAGTATTACATATTTTTATGATAAAAATGGAGATGGAAATTATCAAAGTGATACAGAACCAATAACATCCCCATCTAGTGCATCTTACCAGTTAAGAGGAATAGTATCTTCATGGTACTATAGATTAAGAAACATTGCTATAATTGTATCAATGTTAGTATTAATATATATAGGTATAAGAATAATCTTTAGTAGCTTAAATCCAAATGGAAAAGCAAAATATAAAAATATGCTAATGGATTGGATAGTATCAATTTGTTTAATATTTTGTATGCACTATATAATGCTTTTCTCAGTAAAACTGATTGAGTATGCAACAAGTTTTATAGATAATACTTCTGTTGAAGGAGGACAATATATAGCATTCATAGAACCTAATAGTATTATGTTAAATCATTTAAAGGAATCAGGTTTTGAAATAGGGGTTATTAATGGAGAAACTACAGGATTAGATAATAGTTTATTTGCATTTCCAACTAATATGTTTGGATATGTAAGAATAATGTCACAATTTTCAGTAGGATTTACATATGTAGGGTATGCTATGATATATATAGTAGGTGTATTGTTTATATTATTTTTTACATTTACATATTTAAAAAGGGTTTTATATATGGCATTCCTTACAATAGTGGCACCACTAGTTGCATTAACATATCCTATAGATAAAATAAATGATGGAAGTGCACAAGGATTTAACATGTGGCTTAAAGAATATATATTTAATCTATTAATTCAACCTATGCATTTGTTGTTATATTTTATTTTAATATCATCAGCATTCTCATTGGTAAGCGAAAACTTTATATATGCTATAGTTGCAATTAGTTTTATGGTGCCAGCGGAGAAGATTATGCGTAAGTTCTTCGGATTTGATAAAGCTCAAACACCAGGATTACTTGCAGGAGCTGGAGGAGCAGCGTTAGCTATGTCAGGGCTTAAGACTTTAAATAGATTTGCTAAAGGAGGCAAAGGGCAAAGCGGACCTGGCGGAAAAGACAATAAAAATCAAGATGGTTATCCTAAATTTAAACAAACAAAAACATTTGATGAATTAGCAGGTGATGGAGAAGGAAATTCAAGTAACGAAGCAGCAGGAGGGGCAGGAGGACAAAATAATAATCAAGAAGAGAATGGCTCAGGATATAATTCTGATAATAGAGATGAAGTATTAGAAAAATATAATCAACAGGGATATGGGCAAAATGAGTATGGAGAATATTATAATCCTTGGACAGATGAATATGATGCAGATTATGATCCACATAATGATTCTTCATATAAGTTACAGGAAGAAGAGAATGAAAACAATCAAGATACAAATACATCAGAAGATAATAGTAACCAATCAGCAAAAAATCAAAAGGATGACAAAATAATAAAATTTGGAGATACTAAAGGAAAAGAAAAGACAATTGGAAAAAACAGAGCACTTGCAAGAGTTATAGGAAGAAGAACTTTGGCGGCAGGAAAGAGATTAGGAGTAGCAGCTCTAAGGACAGGAGTAAAAGCAACAGGAGCAGGAGTTTTAGGAATGGCTGGTGGGATAATTGGATTGGCATCAGGAGACATAAAAACAGTAGTGTCATCAACAACTGCAGGAGGAGCAATAGGATCAGCAATAGGTGAGAGAGTATTTAATGAGGCAGGTGGAATCAGAAATAAAGTTAGAGCATTTGAACAAGAAGTTGCCAATGAAACTAATGACGATAATGAAAGAAATGAGATAGCAAGAAGACAATTTATGCGAAATAAAGAAATTCGTAAAATTTATGAACAAGAGTTAGGAATAAAAGGACCAAATAAAAAAGAACAAATAGATGAAGCAATGCAAACAGCATTAAAATATAAAGAGTCTGGAGTAAACAATGATAGGATAATAGCTCAAGCGATGAAGGAACAGGGACTAGGAGTTGATCCAGCAGATAACAAGAGAATTATAGCAGCTAAAGTAGCAGAAAAAGTTAATGGAAGTCAAAAGACATTTGATGATCAAATAACAGCATTACAAAAGAAAAGAAATTATTCAGATGACCAAATAACTAGATTAAGACAAGCAGTAGCTCATATAGATGGTAATGTAGCATAGAAAGGACAATATATGCATAATATATTACATTTTTATTATCAAAATAGAAAAAGAATATGGACGGTAATACTAGTTGTAGTAATTATTATAGGCTTAATAAGAATTGCAAATTATATAGTAGGACACAAAAGTCCTAATCCTAATAATACCTATCAAAATAGTAATACAATTAAAGATATAAATGGAAATTTATCAACTAATGCTATTGTATCAAATGATAATTCATTAGTTGATGGAGGAAAAATATCATCAACAGTTCTAAAAAAAGCCAAAGATGTGATAGAAACTTTTATAAACTATTGTAATAATGGAGAAGTAGAACAAGCATATAATTTGTTAACAAAAGAGTGTAAAGAAGAACTATATCCAACATTAGATGTTTTCAAAAATAATTATTGGAATGGATTTTTCGAAAAACAAAAAATATGTGTTATAGAAAACTGGACTAGCAATACATATAAAGTAACAATAACAGAAGACATGTTAACAACAGGAAATAGTATTAACAAAAATTCATATATAGATTATATAACTATTGCAGAAGATGAAAATTCCTACAAACTAAACATTAATAACTACATTGGAAGGACAGAAATAAATAAAAGTACAGAAAAGAATGATATAGAGATAAAAGTATTGAGAAAAAATACATATATGGATTACGAAACATATGAAATACAAGTAAATAATAAGTCAAAAAACAACATAATTTTAGATGATTTAGAGAAAAGTAATACTATTTATTTACAAGATTCAAAAGATGCAAAATATATTGCACAGAATTATAAATTACAAGACAATGATATGATGATAAACAGTGGAGTAAAAAAGAATATAGAAATAACATTTTCAAATGGATATACAACCAGTAGAAAACTAAAATATCTAGTTTTTTCAAAATTAATATCAAATAATATTGATAAACAAGAAACTTATGCATTTTATATAAATTTATAGGCTAGATAAGATAGGTATATCCTATCTTATCTGTTTATTATGGAAGAGGAAAGCGATGGAGAATAAAATAAAGAAAATAATAAAAAAAGTATTATTAAAATCATTAAAACATTGGATTGTTATTTTATTACCAGTAATAGTAATAATAATTATAGTAGTGGTAGGTGGATTTTATATTCTTACTATTGATGATGGAACCTGGGATAATAGCGAGAATTCACCATCAGCTTATACTAGAAATATCAATGTAACGGGAAATGGTATAGAAGTAAATCAAGATGCTATTCTAGAGGATGCATTAAAAAATCTAGGATTTTCTGAAGAAGATATATCTAAAATTAGAGAAGAATTAGAAACACAAGGATATACAGGAACAGAATTAGAAAGGAAATTTAGAGAAAAAGCATTACAAATACTTGGAATAAAGAATTTTGAAGATATGGACAATATTAATTCAGCAGAATTAATTTGGGAATTGAATAAAGAAGTATATTCTAAATATCTGGATAATTATGAACAACTCGAATATTTAATGAATGCAGAACTTGTCACACAAATGCCATATCTAAATAATTTAAGTTCAGCAGGAGTATTAAATGGAACAATTCATTTTGATAGATATTCTAATGGAAATACAAGTGCTATTAGGTTAACACATATATCAGAGGAAACATTTAATGAAATAATAGGAAAAAATGATTCAAGTATATTAAATTATTTTACTATTACTGAAAGTGGAGAAGTAAAAATAGCATATTATCAAGAAGAAAGTGGTTCAGTAGCTACAAATGACCCTAGTGCTGATATAAGTGAGTATGACAATAGAGTAACGAATGAAAATGCATCATTTAAAAATGCAGGATATGAAGTTAGGACAATACAATATAATGCAATGATTCCTACAAGATATAGCTTACCTTTTGAATATTTATGGGCTCTATTAGTAATGTCAGAAGATTATGATTTTGTAAAAGGTATAGCAGATTTAGCATATAATAGTGAAATAATAATCTCTATATATGATAATGTATTAGAAAATACTACAGAAACAGAATATACATATTCTAAAACCAAGAAAGACTATTCACAAGTAAAATTCAAAGAAACAAAAACAACAGTAGGTATTCCAAAAAGTGAGATAGACAAATTAGAAAAAGAAGGTTATGTTCTTGACGAAAGCATAGATGGAGAAATTAGCAAAACTACTTCTGAAGATGTAAAAGATGCACCAGAGGTATTAGACAAAGTTCATGAAGCAGAAAACTATTATGTTAAAAAAGTTATATATACATATACCAACTCTATAGAGATAAAAGTTACATATGCAAATGTATGGATTGCAGAATACAGAACAGAATATAATTATTATGTTGATGGGCATAAATATGGAAGTGGAACACCAGATTATACAGAAACTACAACACAAGGAGAAGAAACAGAAGCAATTATAGAAATACAAATAGATGAAGATACAAAAGTAAAAAAATTAACTAATCAAGATATAAAATCAGAGACACCAAGGAATTCAGGTAGACTAGTATATAAAAAATGCCGTAATAAAGAAAATGGTGCATTAGTTACAAGACCATTGAATGAGAAAACAACTATAGAAGTAACACATAAAGGAGACAAATGGTCTACAATGACTAATTCAGAAGTAAATATAACAGAAAAGGTATATACATTTAGCTCAAGATATATAAATAATATGGATGCCACAAATACAAAAGAAAAAACAAATATACAAGGAGAATTAGATTTAAATGGAAATAAGATTGCAGAAAATTTTTGCTCATTATTTAGAAAGTCACCAAAGCAATCATATATAACTGACAATGATAGTTGGCTATTTGAAATATTAGAAAATAATCAAGAAACATCTAACATGATAGATTTAACTAAATATTTGATAAATAAAGCAATGGAAAAAGAAATTTATAGATTAGAAGGTTTCAATTTTGAAAGTATATTTAGCACAATATCAATAGGAAGTTTATATGGTGGATCAGTAGAAGAGCAATTATGGTTTGCACTACTTGATGCAGGGTATTCGAAAATAGCAGTAGCAGGAGTTTTAGGAAATATATATGCTGAATCAGGAATAAGATCAGATAATTTGCAAAATACAGCAGAAACGAGATTGGGATTATCTGATAATCAATATACAGAAGCAGTAAATAATGGAACATATTCTAATTTTATAAATGATAGTGCAGGATACGGGTTAGCACAATGGACATCAGCAGGAAGAAAACAAGGATTATATTTATTTGCACAAAGTAAAGGAGCAAATATCAATGATTCAAGCATGCAAATAGAATATTTGTTAGGAGAAATTTCACAATCAGGTGGAGCAAATGGATATGCTACTTTCCAAATGTCCAAAGGTAGAAAGGGTTATGATTATTCATCTTGGAAAGATGCAGCCACAGTAGAAGAATCAGCCATGGCATTTTGCTATGTATTTGAAAGACCAGCAGAGGGAGACCACAGTAATAGAATAACATATGCACAAATGTATTATGATAGATATAAAGATTCAACAGGACCAAGTACATCTATAGGAGTAATTGAGCTAACTGGCGATAATCAGATAAAAATGAAAGCATTACTTGAGGATGCAGTAAGAATAGCACATGATAATAGATATGGATATAGTCAAGATTTAAGACAACATGAATTTTATTATGATTGTTCAAGTTTAGTTCAAAGATTATATAAGAAATATTTTGGTATCAGTATGCCAAGTACAACTGCAAATTATTATGAATATGAGGGATATTATATTGGAAATCCAGTAAGTGTGCAGTTAAAGCCAGGAGATGTATTATGGAGAAGAAGTGGAGATAAAGGGCATGTTACACTATATATAGGAAATGGAAATTATGTAGCAGCACATTCAGCTAAAAAACCGCAAGAAGACCAAATAACAGTATATCAAGATAATCCAGCTAAATATACAAGGGTATATAGATTTATAAAATAAATTGCTTGTAAGCAAATTATACAATAGTAGAGAAAGGAAAATTGGTGAGTATGAAAAAAATAGCAATAGCTATAATAATTACATTAATAATAATGATTATCTTAATTAGTACTTTATTAATTATATTAAAGACATCAAGTAATAAAAAGGAACAGGGAGATATTGGAGATGTAATTGACTATAATGAGACTAAAGTTGAACCAGTAGTAGATAATATTGATTTCTTTACAATACAAAATTGCATACAAAATTATCTAGATACAATAAATATTAATAATTCTATATATGAAAATGATGATGGCACAATAGATATTACAGAAATTAAAAATGATATTTATAATTTATTAAGTAACGAATATATTCAGGAAAATTCGATTACAACAAATAATTTATTAGAAAAAATAGATAAAGTAGAAGAGAAATTAATATTTGTACCATTAAAAATGAATTATTTACAATTAGAAAATACAAATAAATATACTGTGTATGGATTTAGCCAAAAATTAAATAATGAATTTGTAAAAGACCTATATTTTATAGTAAATGTAGATAATGTAAATAAAACTTTTTCTATATTACCATTAAAAAATCAAACAAATGAAACATTTAATAATATAGAGTTAAATAGAGAAAATATAGAAATAGAAGTTAAAGATAATAACAAATATATAAATCAGAAAATTACAGATCAATATTTATGCGAGCAGTATTTACTAATTCAAAAAAGATTAATGCTAGCGAAACCAGAGCAATCATATAATTATTTAAATGATGAGTATAGAAATAAAAGATTTAAAACAATAGATAATTATAAAAAATATATATCAGAAAATCAAAATCATATATTAAAAATAGCATTAAGAGAATATAAGATAAATAGAAAAGCGGATTATACAGAAATTATTTGTAAAGATCAATATGATAATTATTATATATTTAATACAAAAGAAGTTTTAAATTATAATGTAAGACTAGATGCATATACAATAGAAACAGAAGAAATAAAAAATCAATATATGAATTATAGTGACCAAAAGAAAGTTTCATATAATATTAATAAATGGGTACAGATGATAAATAATAGAGACTATGAAAATGCATATTATTTATTAAATGAAACATTTAGAAATACAAATTGGAATTCACTAGAAGATTTTACAGCATATATTAAACAAAATTATCCATTATATTATAAGGCAGAATATCAACAATACAAAGAGTATGGAACAAATCATACACAAACAATTATATTAAAAGATATTGAGGGGAAAAATCAAAATCAAAAAAATATTACAATAATAATGAAAATAGAAGAAAATATGGATTTTGAAATGTCATTTAATTTAGAATAAAATATGAACAATATGTAAAAAGTGATAAAGGTATTTAAATTTATCACTTTTTTTGATATAATAATAATAAATAATTATAAAAGGAAGAATAAAGATGATTGAAATAAAAAATGTAAGTAAAGAATATAAAAAAGGAATAAAAACAATAGAAAATATAAATTTGAAAATAAATAATGGAGAAATATTTGGATTTTTAGGACCAAATGGGGCAGGCAAAACGACAACAATAAAGATGATTAAAGGAATATTAGACATTAATGAAGGTCAAATTTTAATAGACGGAAAAGATATAGAAAAAGAGCCAATCGAAGCAAAAAAGAAATTTGGATATGTACCTGATAATCCTGAAATGTTTTTAAAATTAAAAGGAATTGAATATTTAAATTTTATTGCAGACATATATGAAGTAAGTGAAGAAGAAAGAAAAGAGAAAATAGAAAATTTATCTAAGAGATTTGAAATAAATAAAGCATTAAATAATAAAATAGAAAGTTATTCTCATGGAATGAAACAAAAAGTAATAATAATAGGAGCATTATTACATTCACCTAATAATTTAATTATAGATGAACCAATAACAGGGTTAGACCCTAAATCAACATTTGAATTAAAAAAAATAATGAGAGAAAATGCTAATTTAGGACATGCGGTATTTTTTTCAACACATATATTAGATGTTGCAGAAAAATTATGTGATAAAATAGGAATAATAAATAAAGGAAAATTAATTTTTGTTGGAACAATTGATGAAATAAAAAAAGAATTAAAACAAAATAAATCATTAGAAGAATTGTATATGGAGATAACAAAAAATGATGAAGAAAATAATTAATTTAACAAAAATATTTTGCAGAGAATATTTTTTAAATTTGACAATATTTAATAAATAAAATATATTAGTTTGGTTAATAATTATTATAAATATTATTTTAGGATTTTTGAGTCAA
>CAMUDX010000035.1 GCA_947087745.1 uncultured Clostridium sp.
CCTAGCATTTCATAATACTAGGTATTATTATATAGATTTTTAAGCGATTGCCATAATTAAAGAACTGCTAAAAAAAGTTTAGTAGTTCTTTTTTTGTTAAGCAAAACAACTTTACACTTGAACCATTTTGAGATACATTGATACATTTTCCCTTTATAAGTATTTTGTCGTGTTACACTAAAATCAGTTCGAACGACTACTGATTTCTAGAAATCAAATATTTTATAGGAGATTTCCAAAAATGAAAAATCAAAAAAGAGTTAAAACTGATTTGGCAAAACTTTCAAAAGATATTCAATTACCTAACGAAGAAGTTAGAAAAATAGTTATGGAAAATTATTCACAAAAACTTATGAGCGAAGCTGATAATCTTGATGTAGATATTAACCATCTTGAAAATATTTTCTCTAATGAAACTAACTATTTAGCAATGAAACTTGTTCCATTGCTTGAAAGAAAAGTGCTGTACTTATCATATATTGAAAATGCTAGATTAAACGACATTTGCAGAAGATTAAAATTGCAGAAAAAAGAAGTTATCACTTTAAGAAATAAAGCAATAACGCATTTTAAAAACAATTTAACCACCTTAAACAAAATAACACTTATTAAGAAAGGTGGGAAAAATTAGTGAAACATAAAAAGAAATATGAAAATAACATTATTGAAAAGTCAAAAAACACTACACCTATTAGAGTTTTATATAAAAAAACAGGTCAACCACCAGAAACTAAAATTATTGATAATGTATTCAAACTAAAAAAAGCTATTGTAAAAAGAAAACTTGAGATTATTCCCTATGAAAAACTTTATATTATCTGTAACAACAGAAAAGCAATATCTAACACAAAATCAAATATTATTTTAACATTTAGCAGTATTTATGGAGATTTAATACTTATTGATATAGATAAAAAGCAAAGAGAATTCAAAGGATTATCACAAGAAGATATTATATGGTATTCACAAGATTTAATTAAGAAAATTCCTAATACTACTTTACCACCTACTAAAAAGCCTATTAAACAACAATTTACAAAAGTTTATGAACGAGATATTGAAAGAGATAATAGTAGTAAATCAAATAGTTCTAACTTTGAAAAGGTTTTAATTAGCCTACTTTTCAATATAGAAATGACTTTATCTACCCTATTAGGAAATGGAGATAAAAAATGAATAAATATGAACTTCAAAAACGAATAGATGGACTAAACAAATATATGTTGTCTGATAGTGATAAAAAGCTACTAATGTTAAGTATTTCAAGTGATTATACATACAACAAAGCTATGCTTTAGTCAAAAAAGAACATACAAACAAAGACTGGTATTCAGTTGATAATAAAAATTGCTTTAAAACTTGGAATGAAGCAGAAGCATTTATAGATGGCTTATGTTTAGCTAAAAATACAAATTTTAATGATAATGATTATGAAAGATAAAAGGTATAAATATGAATAATATAAATGAAAATGTAAAAGTAATTGATACTAAAGAAAATAAAACACATACACTACAAGAACTAATGATTGTTGAAGCAATTAAAAAAGTGCAAAATCCATTTGTTAATCTAACTGTACAAGATATTGCTAAAGATTTAAAAATTGGCGAAAATATGGCTTACACTATTTTCAAGCGTGAAGATTTTCCATCTGTAAATATCGGCAGATGTTGGAAAATATCTCTTATCTCATATCTTTTATGGAAAACTCAAAAAAGGATTTAGAATAGTATAGCTAGAAAAAAGAACTCTGGAATTGGAAGTGTATATTATAACAAGGAAAGAAAAAATTGGACAGCCTCATATAACATAATAGATGGAGAAGCTAAACAAGAAAAGCGAGTTAGAAAAACTTTTCAAACTAAAGAAGAAGCTGAAAGATATTTGAAAATAATACAATATCAAAAAGGCAATGAAATCTTCATTAAAAATAATAGTATTCCCCTATTTGAATTAATGAAACTAATTCATAAAAGAAAACTAGATACAAACCAAATTGGTAAAGTTGCTTATAATAGGTTACAGTCCACATTAAATGTAATAGATAAAAGTAAAGTTGTACATAAAGATATTAACAATATAACTGCTGAAGAATTACAAGATTATTTTAACACCTTAACATATTATAGTAACTCTTACATAAAAAAGATTATTGAACAATTTTCACAAGCATTTAGATATGCTATGAACAAAGGATTTTTACTCGCTAATCCTATGTATGATACTATTGTTCCTAAAAGTACAAGACAAGATAAAGTAATTCGTGCTTTAGATTTAGAAGAACAACAAAGGCTTACAAGATATTTAGTTAATACTTCTACTGATTTTGAACCTTATAGAACAGCCTTTTTTATTGAAATGTTTATGGGATTAAGAATTGGAGAAGTTTTAGCTTTAAAAAAAGAAGATATAGATTTACACCATAATTTAATTCATATAAATAAAACTATGGCAAAAGATGGAGATGGAAAGCTATTTATTGGAGATGACCCTAAAACTAAAGCAGGTATAAGAGATGTCCCTATTCCTAAAAATATAAGAAGTGAAATAATACAGCAATTACGACTTGCAGATACACATAAAGAAGGTTTACTATTTGTTTCAAATGCTGGTGGATATGCAGACCCATCTAATGTAAATCACGTTTTACAAAGAATATGTAGAAATCTCGATATAAATGATGTTACTTCGCATAGTTTAAGACATACTTTTGCAACAAGATGTATTGAAGCAGGTATGAGAGCAGTTGCTCTGCAAAGACTTATGGGACATAGTGATGTTTCTGTAACCCTTAATATATACACTTCTGTATTTCATAAATATAAAAATGCTGAACTTGAGAAAGTTAATAACTACTATATGAGTAATGAGATATTTAGTAATGAGCCCAAAATGCTTGAAAATGAACAGGAAGATAATTTTAGACAAAATGATAATGGACAGCAGTTCGATTATCCTGATTATGAAATGGAAATATAAAAAATAAGTAGCCTATATGAAAATTGTCAACAGCAATTTGTTGACAATTTTCGTAATTATTGATTTATAAGGCTTTTTGAATATATCCTTTACCGTGAACTTTGGTCTTTAAAAAATGACATTTTTTGTTGACTAAATTGTTGACAAAAATGTAAAAATTCACAAAAAATCACAAAGTGATACAAAATAGAATAGCTATTAAAAGTGGCTATTTATCAGCATTTGTTAAGTAACACATAAAAATAGAAAAAGACACAAAATGGTTAATTTTGTGCCCTGCTTGGTGGAGGTGAGGAGAGTCGAACTCCTGTCCACAATACCTTCCATATAAACTTCTCCGAGTACAGTTTATTATTTAAATTCATTTATATCACGTAAATAAACATACTTAATATAAATATATTCTCTAAATACCCTCTATTCCCAAGAAAAGAATAGATTTGTTCCCACTAAGTCGACACCTTTGCTAACTATGTGGGGATAGTTAGTTAGGCGATGCTGCAATTAGGCAGCAAATGCTAATTCTTTATTATCAGCGTTTATTTTTAGTTTTCGTTTTTTTAAGTGGCCAACGAAATCCACTACTCGCTATCTATACTTCTAGTATAATGTCGAAACCATTACACCCCCATATACTATTATATTATACAATAATAATCATATTTAATCAATGGAAAAATTATAATGAAAGAAGATTATCATTACAGTTCAGTTTTAAATTATATTGTCCTGTTTAACCACAATACTACTCAAAAAATAATTTGATACGCCCCTACAGGTACCACCAAATTATTTTTTTGAGTGTATTGCTAACACGGACTTTAAATATCGTTTCTGAATTGTAACAATAACCTTTTCTATTATTATAACTATTTATTCCAGCCTTCTTTATTAGATTGCCTTTGTCTAGCAATCGCCAAACTTTCTGATGGAACATCATCTGTAATTGTAGAACCCGCAGCAATAAAACTTTTATCTCCTAATTTTATAGGTGCTATTAAATTACTATTTGAACCTATAAAACAATTATTCCCAATAATAGTTTCATTTTTATTTGTACCATCATAATTACAAGTTATTGTTCCGCAACCGATATTTGTATTTTTCCCTATTTTGCAATCTCCTATATATGATAAATGTGGAATTTTTGTTCCTTCTCCTACTTCTACTTTCTTAAGTTCTACAAAACTTCCTATTTTAACATTATTAGCTAATTTACAGTCTTCACGAATGTATGCATTTGGTCCTATTTCACAGTCTTCTCCTATTTTTACACCTGACTTTATTGTTGTATTTGGGTGTATTACTGTATCCATGCCTATTTCAACATCATCATATATATATGTAGTATTTATATCTTCTATTGTTACACCATTTTTCATATGTTCTGTATTTATTCTTAATTGCAAAGCTTTAGTTAAAATCTGTAGATCCATTCTATCGTTTATTCCTAATACCTCTGCATTATCTGAAACTACAATTGATCCTGTTTTTAATCCTTTGTTATACATTATTTTTATAACATCTGTTAAATAATATTCTTTTTGTACATTATCATTTTTCAATAATTTTAATGCTTCTAATAACTCTTTAATATCAAAACAATACATTCCTAAATTAACTTCTCTAATTTGTAATTGTTCTTCATTGCAGTCTTTATGTTCTATTATTTCTTTTACATTTCCTTTTTCATCATGTATTACCTTACCATATGGTATTATATCTTTATGTACCATTGTCAAAATTGTAGCACTTTCTTCTCTTTTATATGCTGTGTCTACTAATTTTTTTAATGTTTCTGGTCTCATGATTGGATGATCACCATTTAATATTAGTACTTTTCCTTTTTTTCCTTCTAATAATTTAGATGCCTGTATTACTGCATGACCTGTTCCTAATTGTTCTTCTTGTATGGCATATTTTACTGTGTCTTTTAGTAGATTTTGTATTTCTTCTCTCTTATATCCTACAACTGCAATTACATCTTCTATTCCTGACCTTTTTACATTTTCTACAGCTCTTGTTATAATTTCTTTTCCATATATCTTTTGAACTAATTTAGAATTTTTAGACTTCATTCTTGTTCCTTTTCCTGCTGCCATTATTATAGCTATTGTATCTTCCATAAGTTCACCTATACCTTTCAAAATATATTATTCATTCTCATATTATACTGTGAATTTTACCATACATCATTAATTAAATCAATTTATTTTAATAAATTTGTCATATTCCTTACGATTTCACAATATAAATTAATAAAAGTTTATAGTACAAACTTCAAGCTATAGCTTAGATGAGTGTATCCAATAAGGAGGTATTTTAATGGAGAACTTAAACCTATATCAAGACATTGCTAAAAGAACAGATGGTGATATTTATGTTGGGGTTGTTGGTCCTGTAAGAACTGGTAAATCAACATTTATCAAGAAGTTTATGGATTTGCTTGTTATTCCTAATATAGATAATGAATACAAAAAAGAGCGTGCTAAAGACGAACTTCCCCAAAGTGCAGGTGGTCGTACTATTATGACTACTGAGCCTAAATTTGTTCCTAATGAAGCTGTCGAAATTACAATAGATAAAAATTTACATTTAAAAACACGTTTAGTTGATTGTGTTGGTTATCTTGTTGATAATGCAATTGGCTATTTAGAAGATGACATGCCAAGGATGATTAAAACTCCTTGGTTCGATGAAGAAATTCCTTTTGAGCAAGCTGCTGAAATTGGAACAAAAAAGGTTATTGAAGAACATTCTACTATTGGTGTATTAATTACAACTGATGGTTCTATTACTGACATTCCAAGAAATGATTACATTTCTGCTGAAGAACGTGTTGTATCTGAATTGAAAGCTATAAATAAACCTTTCATTGTTTTACTAAATTCTGCATACCCATCTTCTTCTGAAACCTTAAATTTAGCTAGGGAATTATCTGAAAAATATAATGCTCAAGTCATTCCTACTAATTGTGAAGAACTTACTATTGATGATATTACAGAAATGTTTTCAAAAATTTTATATGAATTCCCTATTGAGCAAGTATGTATAAAACTTCCTAAGTGGATTGATGGCTTGGATTTTAATCATCCACTAAAAGTTGAATTATTTGGTGAGATTAGAAAAGCGTTTGAAAATACTACAGTTCTTAAAGAAGTTTCTGATTGTACTTCTTCTATTAGTGAAAGTACTCTAATATCAAATGTTTCTATTGATAATATTATGCTAGGATCAGGTAATGTTAATATTTCTATTCTACTAAAAGATGAACTATTCTATAAGATTTTAACAGAAATGACTGGCGTAACTATTGAAAATGAAGGAGATTTATTCTCTACTATTACTACTTTGTCTAAAACTAAAAAGGAATACGATAAAATTGCATATGCTCTTGAAGAAGTAAATGCTAAGGGCTATGGAATTGTTACCCCTTCTATGGATGAATTGATTTTAGATGAACCTGAAATGATTAAGCAAGGCTCAAGGTTTGGCGTTAAACTTCGTGCTACTGCTCCTTCTATACATATTGAATGTATCAAACAGAAGTGTAAAATTCCCAAGAAAGAAAAACAACATACCTACAGAAATAACATACAACGTACAGCTCTACATTGCTATATAAGAGAAAAAGCACCGTTTATAAAAAGACGGTGTTTTAATTGTTTAATCTTGTTCTACTTCATCAAATATTTGGTCTGTAAAAAATGTTCCTAGTGTAATGTTAAAGCCCTCGCATATATGTAATAAAGTATCTAGTTTTATTAGTTCTGTTTTACCACTCATAAAAGTAGATATTGTTGAACACGGAATTCCAGAGTTCTTGCATAAAGTCCATACATTTATATTTTGTTCTTTTAAGTAAAATTTAATTCTTTTCCTAATTGCATTTGATAATTTCATAAGTTCCCCCCTATTTATTATTTGAAAAACTAATAAAATTATACGAAAATACAATGTTACACCACTTTGGCGAATTGAAATTTTTAAAATTTTTTTCAATTTATCGAAGTAGTTTATTGAATTGAAATAATATTTATGATAAAATGACATTAACTTCAATTTGCCAAACTAGTATGGTAAGTTGTGAGCATACGTTGTAAGGGGGTTAAAAATGTATATTTTTAGTTATATGAGTATGACCCCAGAAGAAAAAAAGACGTTTTGGGTTTTAATGGGTGTTTTTCTTCTAGGGTTAGCAATTTATGGAATATATTATTACTTTAGACATAAAAAAAGATGATGACTAAAATATTATTATTGCTGTTTTTGTATTAGCATATCAAGAGAAACATCAAGAGCAACAGAGATTTTATAAAATGTTTCAACAGAAAAGTTATAAGCTGTCTTTTCACTTTCTATTTGTCTTATAAAATCATGTGATAAGTTAACAAGTTCGGCAAGTTCGGCAGATGTCATTTTTCTTTGACGTCTATATTTCTTGATGTTTTTTCTAATAGTATTATAAATATCGTTATCAAATTTTAATTTTTCCATAGTTAAGTACCTCCTAACATTATTGTAGTGTAATGGATAACAAAAGTATGTTATGCAGTTCTTAACAAATTTCATCAAAAGTATTGTTTTTAATTACTTTATATGGTATTATTTTTTTAATTAATTTAAGAAAGGGGTTTTTCAAGAAATGAAAACAAAATTTAATTTTAAAATTTTATTATTAGTAAGTATCTTGCTAATAGCAATGTGCCTATTTAATACAAATATGGTACAAGCAACAACTGTAACAACACAAGCAGAATATGATACTTTAAAAGCTAAAGTAGAAAGTCTTATGCCAGATACAGTAAGTCTTACTATTAAAGAAAGTGAAGCATTAAATGGAAGTAGTGATGAATTTGACGGCAATAGAGGAAAAGCAGTCGATTTAGTTCAAACTAAATTTAATGAACTATTAAAGGCAAACAATATAAGCCTACCAATAATTTTTACTAATGGAAACACAACACAAGAAGTTAATTATTATATAGGTTTTTCTGGTGACTATACCTATGAAGCACAAGCTGG
The DNA here is from genome assembly GCA_947087745.1 of uncultured Clostridium sp. Taxonomy (GTDB): domain Bacteria; phylum Bacillota; class Clostridia; order TANB77; family CAG-508; genus CAG-269. The sequence goes on from CAMUDX010000035.1 coordinate 8,005, forward strand.
GTGGAAAGATTATATTGATATTCATAAAATGAGTATTTATGTTAGCAGTACAAGTCAAACAGGTGGTAGTAGTGGAAGTTCTGGTGGCGAAACTGAAAAGAAAATCAATGTTAAATATAGCGACACAAATATTGAAAATTCAAAAAAAATAATGGAACTAATTCCAAATACTATTGAAATAACTAAAACTAAAACAGATTTTGTAAATGCTATTATTGAAAATGAAAAAAATGAAAATAGTAATATTTTTAGTAAAAAAGTAGAAGAAATTAATGCAGAAGTAAAAACAAAAATATTAGATTTATTAGAAAAATCTGATGAAATTGATATACAAGAAAGTGAAAAAAGTTTAATAGATGTACAAATGCTTGACCCTTTTGCAGACTTCTATACAATAAGAGTTAGTTTAAAATCTACTAATTATGAAAAAGAAATAACAATTAAATATGCAAAAGAAAGTAATTTTAATGAAACTGATGAAACTTATGTAAAAAATGCAATAAAAAATATTAAGTTTGCAAAATATAAGTGCGATGAGGATATAACAACAGATGCAGTTTTCACAATGTATAATATAGGTGATGAAGAAAGTGCTAGCAAATGGGACTATAAAAGTTATAATTTTGATACTTTAATCAATGATAGTTCTATAACTATTAAAACTTCAATGTTTGCAGGTGGTATTGGTGGTGCTACACCTTGGGGTGTACCTATGTTATTACATTTCTATAAAAATGGTGTGCTATATGAAACAAAGCCAATTTGGAATTTAGGTGCTTATGGTGTAACATTAGAAAATGGAACACCAGTTAATATGGCAAAACTTGATAAAGAATATGATAAAGAAATTTATACAGAAATGGAAAAACAACTAAAAGATAAAGGAATTGCAAATATTATTGGTGCATACGAACTGACAGCCTATGGAAATACTTATAATAATATGTCAATATCTTTTAATATTGGTACTAAATACAATGGAAAACAAGTAATAGTATTACATAAAAAAAGTAATAATACTTATGAAACATTAACAGCAACAGTAAAAGACGGAAAAGCAACAGTAACAGTAAGTGAATTATCTCCATTTATGATAGCTTTAAAAGGCGACAGAAAATTAGACAATGAGCCTAAAACACGGTGTTGTAGATTATACAATATTTGCAAGTGTAGTTGCTCTTATTTCACTAGGTGGAATAGTAACATTAAAATTTAAAAAATAATTAATATATACCCTAGAATTATAAGAATTGTGATATAATTCTGGGGTATCAATATATAAAGGGGTTTTTTAATTGAAAAAAGAAAAAACATCAAAATTAAATAAGAAAGTCAAAATAATATTAGCTGTAATCTTTTCTATTTGCCTTATATTAGCTTTTTCTTATCTAGTATATAACTTTTATAACTCTAGTAAAAATAAAGGCTTATATGACGAATTACAGCAAGATATAATACCAGATGAAACAACAAACGAACTAGCACAAGTAAATAATCAATTTGTAGATAAAGTAAAAGAATTACAACAAGAAAATGCAGATGTAAAAGGTTGGGTACGTATTGATGATACAAAAATTAACTACCCCCTACTTCAAACTGATAATAACGATTATTACTTAACTCATAACTATAAAAAAGAAAAATCAAGCTATGGTAGTATTTTTATTAATAGTAATTGTAATCTAAAAAATGAAAATTCAAACATAATTATATACGGACACGATATGCAAGACGGACAGATGTTTAAAGACTTATTGCAATATAAAGATAAAACATTTTACGAACAGCACCCTATTATAAAAATTGCAACAGATGAAAGCGAAGAAGAATACGAAATAATAATAGCTTTCAAGTCAAGAATATTCTATCAAGATGAAAAAAATGTTTTTAGATTTTACCGTTATTTTGATTTTGAAAATGAAAGCAAATATAATGAATACATCAATAATTGTAAAAAAATACAATTATATGATACTGGCAAAACTGCAACTTATGGCGAACAACTTATTACATTAGTTACTTGCGAATATTCACAAGAAAACGGTCGTATGGTCGTAGTCGCTAAAAAAATACAATAAAGGAAATAGTAATTTTAGATTCTAAATTTATTTGATCTAAAATTACTATTTTACTTTGTAATCAAAAAATAAACAGTAGCTTAATTGCTACTGCTTTGTTATTTTATGAAATACGTGCATGATGTCGTTCCAAGTAAAAACATTTTTGAATAAGTCTACTACGTTGTCTATATCGTATGTATAATCACACTCATAATTGTATAACTCATATTCTATTATGATGTCTTTTTCTTTATCTGGTAGACTTCTTAACCACTCTTTTCTTTCTCTCTCTTTATTCAACATCCATTTTGTTATTTCTATGAATTTTGATTTTAAGCAAATACTTCCATAACCGAAAGATGTCAATTCATCTTCGCTTGTTGCTCCTAGTTTCTTCATAGCATTTTGTAATTGCTCATTAGAGAAAGCATAAGTAACATTTTGCTTGTAAAATTCCTCCTCTGTGTAATTCTTGTTGTACTTTTCTAAAAGTTCATTTTTTGTCATAACAGACACTTCCTTTCTTAATTATCTCTGTGTAATATATTTACTTGTCAATGTTCTGCAAAATAAAAAACATACTTTTCGATAATGTCAAAAACAGCCCAATAGGTTTATGACCTTGACATTATAAAAAGAAAAGTATGTTAGCTTACAATAAGAACATTGATGAGTAAATATATGGAGATAATGAATAGAAATGCTGTTATTATTACATACAATTTTAAAAAAATACAAATATTTACAAATAAATAGAAATATGTTACAATGTACGTAATTTGAAAGGAGATGTAATTTATGGTCGATTTTAATTACGAAAGTTTAAAAGCATTAGAAAATGTTTACTTTTGCCATTATGATATGTTAGAACTATTTGACCTAATGCAAATTTATTTTAATGATAGGACTAAATTTGAGCCACGAATTAATGGAAAATTAAAAGATGATTTAATGTATGAAATTATGGAAAGGCTAAAAGATTTAAACAGCATTTGTAAAAACTATCTTCATATTGACCCACTTGTTCCAGAAGATATAACAAAAGAACAAGAACACGAATTAATTTACAAATATTTTGAGAAAAAAATGGGATTTAATAAGCCAAAATCAAAATATATGACAGAACCATTTAGAATAGGTTTTGATGAACAATACTTTAGTGATGAGAGGGTTTGTTATAAGTGTCAAAAGTGCAAAGAAAGTATGGAATTACCTATTGAATTAGTTAATGAAATGAAAGAAAAAAATAGGCATATAGGACGAAAATGTTCAACTTGTAATACAATGGTGTTTCCACTATTTATTAGAGATAAAGAAAGAAAAGTAATAATGAAGTATTAAGGAAGTGTAGTATATTATGAAAGGTTTAGAAATAACTGACGAAGAATTATGGGTCGAAGAATTTAAGAAACAATTTGATTTTTCTCGTGAAAACCATAAAACATTTGCTGAAATGATAAAGCCTATAATTGACAGTACCAATACTGTAATATTTTGTGCTAAAACTGACTTGACACCTATGACGTTTTCACGTTTTAAATGTCTAGTAAAGCCTAACAGTAAATCAACATATTTACCAAAATTAAATACCTTTGTTGCTTTTTGTATAGGCTATGATATAGATTTAACCAATGCTATATCATTAAGACGTGCATATGGTCGTGCATTTAATATTACAGACCCTGTACATTATGCTTATATGTATCTTATTTCGCATTATGGTGGAAAATCTATAAGCCAATGTAATGAATTATTAAGGAAACTAGGAATAGCAGACAAATATTTATTAAGAGAAAACTCAAAATAGAATAATTTAATATAAAAATTAAAAAAATTGCCATAAATTTTAAAAATTTATGGTTATTTTTTTTAACTTTCTAACTTTGAAAGTTAAAATCGTACTCTATAAAAGCCTATTTTTCGTTTTTCAAAAATCTAAAAATGTAAAAACTGGCTTTTTTTCAATGATTTCACTTCTAACTTTGTGTGTTATTCTAAAAAGTTCAAAAAAATGTTGTAATATATATAGGTTAACCTACAGTACATTGAAAATTGAATATAAAAAAATAAAATTTAAAAGAAAGGCATATAGCGAAAGTTATATGAAAGGTATCTAACTATGAAAGTAAAAAGTAGTTATTTAGAAGTTAAAAACACAATTTTAGGAGCAAAGGAATTTTTATTAATTGGTATGCAAGATTACAAAGAATACGACAAAGTTGCCAAAAAATCTACTGACAAAGTAATAGGCACAAAGTACACAATAATTGTACATAACCCAGAAAAAGAGATTAGATATGAAAAGTTAGACGTAATAGTTCTTGGGGTTTGTACAATACCAGATTACAAAAATGGCGAAGAAATACCATGTACTTTTACAAATATGGTATTAACTGTATCTAATATAGATTTTGGTACAGCTGAATTAAGGGCTAAAGCTGAAAAAATAGAATTAATACACAACAAATAGTCTATGAATAGAGGGGCTTTCTCCCCTCTATAATTAAAGATATATAAAAGGAGTTTAAAATTTATGAGATATAAAGTTGTTGAAAATAAGTCAAATAATGAAATAAAAGAAAAAGAAAAATTGTCAAAGCTAATAAATAATGGACTTCACGAATTATATAGTAAAAAATGGAAATATATATTTGCTGTTTTATATTCCATTGTTGCATTTTTCTTATGGAATATCTTATATGCCTTTTGGGTTATATTCCCTTTTGATGACTTGCCTAAAATAATATATAATGTAATATCTGTAATTTACTTTGGAATTGCTATTGCTTTGTTAGTTTTATTATTATTTCAAGTAATTATATATATAGGCAAAACAAGTCATTATTTTTTAAAAAAAAGATGTATTACTGGTTTTAGACGTTGTGGACTAAAAACAACTACAGATGAAATACCACCTTTATGTGATGTATATAATGATACAGAAAAATTATATGGTCGCATTTATTCATTTGAAAATTTACAAATACCACTTGAAAAATTTAAAGAAAAAACATCAACTATTCAATTAATATTAAAAGGGAAAATTTACGATATGGACTATGAAAAAAATACAGATTATACTCGCATAAATATTCTACCAAACAAATATGTGAAACCCTACATTATAGGTACTTATAAAGAAGAATTTAAAGAGTGGTTAAATTTATTAGTAGTAGGAAAAACTGGCTCACGGTAAGTCTTATTGTATTTTAGTAATACTTTGTGCCATCGCAAAATTTTATCCTAGTGTAACTTTTACAATATGCGATTACAAAAATAGTTTTAAACAATTTCATAATTTGCCTAACTTCTATGGTCATAAAAAAGCTGTAGACGGAATAAAAAAATTTCACGATGAATTACAGTATAGAATAGAACACAATGACGAACAAGAAGAGCCTTACCCTATGACTTATTTATTTGTAGATGAGTTAAGTTCTTTAGTACAAGCACAAAAAACTAAAAAAGAAAAAGATGATTTACGAGATATGATAAGCATTATATTAAATCTTGGCAGAGAGTATAATTGCAGAATAATCGTAGGTATGCAAAGACGGAGATGCCTTTTTCTTTGAAAATGGAGCAAGAGATAATTTCCAAAATATTATTGCACTAGGCAGATTAAGTAAACAACAAAAAGAAATGCTATTTAGTGAAGAAAAAGACAAAATGACTACTACTATATTTAAGCAGGGCGAACGGTTATATTTTAAGGGACGGTGCAGATATTGAAAAGTGTAAAGTTGATAAAATTAGAGATGTTCAAAAATTAAATGAAAGAATTGCTGAAAAAATGAAATAAGTTGTAAACGTTCTGTGTAGGTCGTTGCGAAAGCAATAGACCGAAACAGAACGTAAGCAAACGAAGTTTGCTATTTAACTTGTTTCTTATGATACTTCATCACGCAATTTTAAGGAGAAAAATTTTTGATAATAGAAAGATTAGATAATAACTTTACACCCTCTACAAATAGTATTGCAACCGTAAAACGTATGGGAAATATAACAGAAATTCGTTCAATGGCTCGTGAGCCAAAGGCGACAATAAAAAAGCTAGATAGTAAAAATTATGTTGAATTAAGTACACGGAGAAATAAAAGAATTTTCAAAAAGTGAAAATCGCACCTCACATCTTGAAAGTATCTCCAGAAGTCTAAAAAATTTAAGAGATATAATAAATACAAACGTAGTAGATGTAAAAAAATGTTTATGGGTTACTCTAACTTACAAAGAGAATATGAAAGATGAAAAACGTTTATATGATGATTATAGAAAATTTAATATGAGATTTCAACGTTATTTAGAAAATAATAATTTACCCAAATGTGAATATATAGCTTGTGCAGAGCCTCAACGGTAGACGGTGCTTGGCACTTGCATATAATATATATCTTCCCTCTGAAAGCTCCTTTTATTGAAAATCAAATTTTGGCTAAAATATGGCGACATCGGTTTTGTTAGTATTACATCATTAAAACGGTATCAATAATGTACGGTGTATATTTAACAGCCTACCTTTGTAATTTAGATGTATCAAAATTCTTTGAAATGAGTTCTAATATAGATAAGAACGAACATAAGAAAGCTATTATAAAATCTGGAAGATTACGGACTATACCCTACTAACTTCAAAATCTACCGTACAAGTAAAGGTATCAAAAAGCCACAAATAGAAAAAATGACACATCATCAAGCTATGCAAGAAGTAAAAGGTCAAGCACTTACATTTGAAAAAACTATAAAACTTACAGATGATGACAAGTTCGTAAATATTATAAATTATCGTCATTATAATAAAATAGCAAAATCAAGAATAAAGTAGTTCTATTTTGGACTTGCCTATCATATTGTTAAGTATGAAAGGTTGGTGGTTTTAGATAAATGAAACAGCAAGAGCAGACAGATAAACAAAAAAATATGAATGCCTTTATTATAGAAGTGAAATTATCTATTAATCACTCACTTTTTGAAAAAGGCTACATAACTGAAGAAATGTACACAAAGGCGAAAGAACTTATAATAAAATCTTAAATACATATATACAGCTTACAAGAAATATAAAATCTTGTAGGCTTTTTTTATTGACAAGTTGTTTTATTTGTATTATAATGATTTGTAGCATACAGAAATGTATTGAAAGGGGTAAAAATTATGGACTTATATACTATGAGAACTGAAATAAATAAAGGAAAATCTATTTATGAATTACCATTGAGGGTAACCTATTATGCTCGTGTTTCTACCGATAAAGACGAACAATTAAACTCACTACAAAATCAAATAAAATATTATAGTGATTTTATTACTAGCAATAAAAATTGGACTTATATTGAGGGTTACATTGATGAGGGTATTTCTGGAACAAGTGTCAATAAACGTGACAGCTTTTTAAAGATGATAGATGACGCAAAACTTCGGAAAATTTGATTTCATCATTACAAAAGAAATAAGTCGTTTTTCTCGTAACACGTTAGACAGTATCAAATATACACAAGAACTTTTACAAAATGGTGTTGGTGTACTTTTCCAGTCAGACAATATCAATACCCTATTACCCGATAGCGAATTAAGACTTACAATAATGTCTAGCATTGCACAAGATGAAGTTCGTAAAATTTCCGAACGTGTAAAATTTGGTTTTAAAAGGGCTATTGAAAATGGTGTTGTTCTTGGTAACAATAGAATATGGGGTTACAAAAAAGACAATGGAAAACTTGTTATAGATGAAGAACAAGCAGAAGTTGTACGACTTATTTTTGAACTATATGCAACTGAAAATCTAGGAATAAGAGCAATAGCAAATGAATTAACAGCAAGAGGTTATTTGAATACAGAGGGAAACCCTTTCTCCTTTTCAACAATAAAAAATATTATAATTAACCCCAAATATAAAGGTTATTATTGTGGTCGAAAAACACACAAGTACGATTACAGAAATAAGGACAGAAAAGTATTTGATGAGAAAGACTGGGTTATGTATAAAGATGAAGAAGATGTCCCACCTATTGTTAGTGAGGAACTATGGGAAAAAGCAAATAAAATACTAGCCAAACGTAGTAATAATTTAAAGAGTGATACCCCTATAAGTTATAACAACAAATATACCTACTCTGGTAAAATTGTATGTGGCGAACATAAATGCAGTTATCAAAGAAGTATGTATCGTTACCCTAGTGGAAATAAAGAAATATGGCAATGTAGAGAATATGTCAATAAAGGTAAAAAGGGTTGTGATATGCCTATTTTATATACTACTGAACTTAACCAGATTATGAAACAATGCTATGATGAAATTGTTACAAATAAAGCTGATATAATTCACGACTTAATCAAAATATATACTACCCTATCGCAACAGTCTAACATCACACAAGATATTGCAAAATGTAAAGTAAACATTAATGATATTCTAAAAAGAAAAGACAAGCTACTTGATTTGTCTATTGCTGGGAAATTAAGTGATGATGAATTTGAAAAACGTAATAACTCTTTTAATCTTGAAATAGATACATTAAAAGTAAAAATTAAAGATTTGGAAGAACAAGAACAAGCAAACATTGAAATAGAAAAAAGCATTGAGGCATTACGTAAAATTATCGCAAAAGAACTTGATTTTGAGGACGGTTTTAATAATAGCATTATTGACAGCCTACTAGATAAAGTAGAAGTATATAAAACAGAAGAAAAAAATGTTATTGATGTTAAAGTAAATTTAAAATTAATTGATGATACACTTGAATATCGCATAAATAGAGGTCGCAAAAATACTTCTGTTTGTTCCAAACAATACATATGATTAAAGCCAATATTGAAACCGAAGTTTCTCCTATTGTTGGATCTGAAAAACAGTCTGAAGAACTCGTTAATTACCTACTTTCTGAATTTGAAAGTGATCCTAAAAGAATTTGGGGTTCTAATATCTTTGGTAAAAGCTTACATGATCTTGTTAATGAAGGTCTACAAACTAAACTATATAAAATGCCAGAAGAAGCTCAATGCAAACTTCAAGAAACTCTTGAACGTATTGTTAATGAAGGTAGTGGCGGTTTGATTTGTATTATATTATAAAAAACTTAACATTTTTATATATTATACTAAATCGAGTAGGAACTAAATGATTATTTCAATTAGTGTCCTCTCACACCACAACTG
>CAMUDX010000036.1 GCA_947087745.1 uncultured Clostridium sp.
ATTATATCAAAGGACTTTCTTTTTTTCCATTCCGAAACCATTTTACACTATCTTTGCAAAATTGCATTTGACAAAATAAAAAGATGACTGTATAATAAAGATAGAAAATGAGTAACACAAAGTGTGTTGCCGAGAATATGTTTAATAAACCATTTCACTCGCCAAAGCAGAATGGTTTATTTTTTATTGCCTATGAAGTAACCAACAGATGATGATTAACAAGGCAACATTTATGATAGTCATTGCTACTAATCCGTAGAAAAGTAGATATGTAATAATTATTAATGCTGATTCTACCATATTAACCACCTCCTATATTCAATCTCACAAACTAAGTTGTGGAGGTTTTTGTAAACACTAAGCTGTCAAAGGTGGCAACACACTCCGCTTATTCTCATTTTCTATGTCTACAACTATACAACATTATTAGATAAAATACAAGCGAACAAAACAAATTTTTGAAAAATATTATTTTTGATTTAGCTATTGTAATTTTTATTATTTTATGTTACATTAAATATAGTCAAAAAACGAGTTTGCAGATATAATACTTGCAAACTATTGAGATGACTACATTTAAGAGTTGAAAATAGATATTTTTTTGCCAACTAGATTTCGCAAACGTGTCTAGTTAGGGCACCAACAACATATCTGTTCGAAATAAAAGAACAGATAGATACGAAAATCAATCAGAAAATAAAACATGGTTGATTTTTTTGTTGCTTAAAAACAATAATGCGACTATCTATGCCAAAGATTTTATAATGATGGTGTGCATGGTATTCAAGAAAGAAGAGTAATATGGGATATTAGTGTTATAGCATATATGATTAATAAAGAATGGTTTAGCACTGAAGAAGTTAGTTGCCCAAATATTAATGATGATACTTCTTATGAGCTAACAACCAATAACCATAAAATAACAATAGTTAATTATTTGAATGTTGATAAAATATACAAAGATTTATTTAAGAAATTAGGAGAAAGATAATGTATTATTCCGAAATGAAACAAGCAGTAAAACTTCTAGCAAATGAATGGAATTTAGGTAAAAAAGAATGTGGTGCAACAGGTAATATTTGTGCTTGGATATATTTATTTACAATATTAGAAGAAAGCGAAAAAATTGTTACTTGTAAGGACGGAAGAAAATTAATTGGATTTAGTGGATATTCAAAAGATAATTCTAAAAAACATTTATTGAAAAAGAAATTTTACACAATTCTAAAAAACAAATTATACAAAAGTAAGAATATTAAAGATTTAGATGCTTTAAGGACCTATGAAAACAATTATGATTATTTACCTGAAGAATTAGAAAACTATTTTGATGGAGAAGTTTATATATTGATAGTTAACAAAGATTATAGAGGAAAAAATATTGGGAAGAAATTATTACTTGAAATATTTGAACTAGCAAAAAAAGATAACATGAAAAATCTACAAATATTAACAGATGAATCATGTAATTTTAAGTTTTATGAAAAGTGTGGGTGCGAAAAAATCTATGAAACTATGGTAAAAAATCAAGAGTATGGAAAATTAGGAAACATATCAAGTGAAAGAGCATTTATATATGAAAAAAGATTGTAGGAGGAAATAAAATGAAGTTATTGAATGTACAAATTGGCTGCAGTAGACTTAAGTATACCTTAAATTTTATTAAAAAGTATTTGTATGTGACAAATGAAATGCACCACTTTATAATTAATATTTTAGAAAGGCATAAAGTTAATATATGACTTCTTAATTGATGAAAATTAAAATTTAGTATAAGGGGCAAAATTTGATTTATCAATGTATTTTAATATTGACATGTTACTAAACATTAATACAATTAAATATGTGGTTATGAAACTAACTGCTCCAAATTTCAATTATATTAATGATTCAAAATAATCCATTTTTCATTTGAGAAATACAGTAAATGGAGATTTAAGAAAAGCATTTAATAAAATAATGTATGGTTAATATCAAAAGTGATACTCCCACAAAAGTTAAGCAATGAAGTTTGCATAAAATATTGACGTGTAATTAGAAATTTGGTATAATTGAAAATGAAGAAACATTCTTTAATACCAAATGTACTAAATAGTATATGGAATGTCCTTCATTTTAGCAAAACTATAAATTTTTTCAACAGTAAATGGAGGAATCTATGGACAAAAAAATTTCTATTGTTAAGCTCAGCAATCCTTCTAATGCAGTCAACGTGGTTAGTCTGTTTGGTAATGACGGAAAGCGACTTTCTGACGCCTGCATTCAGATAATGGAAAATCATCTCTATCCTTACAATGGATGCTATTACTCTGTTTCTAAGCCTCGCATGATAGACTTCTATCGTAGCAATGATAACTTGGTAATAGCAAAAGAGGCTTTTAGAGCTGCCATGAAAGAATGGAAAGAGGAGTTTCCTGAGGAAGTTCGTAAGGAGGAGACTTCCCGCAAAACGTGGGAAGCCCAGTCAACTGAGCAGTTTTGCATTATTGACAGCATTGCAAAGAATCACCACATGCATATCTACTGGCTTGGCAATTCCAAGTGTTGTTGTGAGCCAGACCGGTTTCTCATCTACAAGGATAGCAAATGTTTTGGCATGATTCAGTGTGAGTAGGTACTTAAAAGTTAAAAAATAACCCCATTATATTGTAGGGGTTATTCTTTTTCATGCTACTGTTGGAAAAGCTATATTTTATCTATTGCAAACAATCTATATTAAAATTTAAAATTAGGAAACCATTTTTACGACTTGTCCACATATTTCTGGCTTCACCTACTAACATATTTTCAAGGATGGGGAAAGAATAGCATGGCGTAGGATTTACATTTATACTCAGAAATGATGAGACTTGATGTCATTTGGATGTCTTGTGGCACATTATATACCAAAATTTATAATGATAAATATTTCTATTCTTCACTTACTCATAGTGTCGCAGTTGAACTAAATATATGGAATTTTACGCATGACAAAAAACAAACTATTTCAGGTTTATTTCATGACATTGCTACTCCAACCTTTAAACATTGTATTGATTTTATGAATGGAGACTCAGAACATCAAGAATCAACCGAAGAAAAAACAGAGCAAATAATTAGAAATTCAAAAGAAATAATGAATTTGTTGAATAGGGATAATATAAAAGTAGAAGAAATTTCTGACTACCATATTTATCCAATTGCAGATAATGATACTCCAAGATTAAGTGCTGATAGGTTTGAATATACATTACATTTCAAATTTATGATCTCGTTGGATTGAAGATGAGGATAGACTTTGTATAAAGTAATTTAAGATTGCTATTGAAGGCGACTAGTTAGAAATAATTAGTTGCCAGTTTTTTTATTTTATGCTATACTAATTTTAACAGTTGATGAGTCAATTACTTTTTTAGCAAAAAGGGGAGAATACTATTAAAAAAGGCAGGACAAAGGGAAGAAGAAAGTAAGAAATAACATAAAGAGAAGTAGAACATATGTAAAACAAATAAAAAGGAGGAACAGAAATGAAAGCAATAGAAATAAAGCATCCGCTAATAGAGCACAAAGTTGGAATAATGAGAGACAAAAGAACAGGAACAAAAGAATTTAGAGAGCTTGCTAGTGAAATTGCGATGTTTTTATGTTATGAAGCAATGAGAGATGCACAAACAGAAGAAATAGAAATAGAAACACCAATAACAAAAACAGTAGCAAAAAAAGTAAACGAAGACAAATATGCTTTTATACCAATATTAAGAGCAGGAATGGGAATGTCAGAAGGAATAATAAGAATTATACCAAATGCTAAGATAGGAGTAATTGGACTATATCGTAACGAAGAAACATTAGAGCCAGTAAGATACTATTACAAAGTACCAAAGGATATAGAAGAAAGAGAAGTAATATTATTAGACCCAATGCTTGCAACTGGTGGATCAGCAATAGATGCAATAAAAATGATAAAAGAAGATGGAGTAAAGAAGATTAAGTTTTTATGCTTAATAGCGGCACCAGAAGGAATAAAAAGAGTAGAAGAAGCATATCCAGATATTCAAATATATTGTGCACAAATAGATGACCATCTAAATGATATAGGCTATATAGTACCAGGACTAGGTGATGCAGGAGACAGAATATTTGGAATAAAATAATTTGTGTCATGGGGACGTTCTTTTTGACACACATCAATCTATAAACAAAAAAGTTAGAAAATAGAACAAATTTCGACACAATAAAGAAAAATAATATGATATAATAAAGATAATTTTTATATCATATTATTTTTTATTCAATTTAAAAGGAGGCAAAATGCCAAGATTTCCAAGGACTTATATCAAAACATTTTTATTTCATATAGTAACCCAAGGAATTAACAAAAGTTACATATTTGAAAATTCAAGCGACATAAAGTATTATATAAACATAATGAATCTATTAAGTAAAGATTGTGAAGTTAAAATACTAGCATATTGTGTGATGAATAATCATACACATATGCTAGTAGAAACTGAGAAAGTTGAAAGATTAAGTAAATATATGCATCGATTAAATACAAAATATGCAAAATATTACAACAAAAAATATAATAGAGTAGGATATGTATTTAGAAATAGATATTCTTCACAAGGAATTTATAGCGAAGAACAGTTATATAATTGTATAATGTATATTTACAATAATCCAGTAAAAGCAGGTATATGTGAAGAAGCAAAAGACTATCCATATTCTAATTATAAAGAAATAAAAGTAAAATTAAACGAAGAATATACATTCATCGACGCAAAGGAAGATTTGCCCATTGAATGTAGCGATATAATAAAAAATTTTTTAAAAGAAAAAAATATAAATTTACAAGAATTAAAAGAAGATAGACAAAAACTACAAGAACTTATAACTATATTAAAAAGAGATAATGGCATATCATTAAGAAAGATAGCTAAACAATTAGAGCTAGATAGAGAAAAAATAAGAAGATTATATAATATGAAATAAGTGTGTCAAAAAGAACGTCCCCATGACACACCCATGACACATACCATTGACATTGCAACAAAATGTGGTAAAATATAGAAAATAAAATACTAGAAAGGGATACAAAAATGGGATTTTTTGATAAATTAAAACAGGGATTAAGCAAAACAAAAACATCATTTGACGAAAAAATAAATAATGTATTCAGTAATTTCAGAAAAGTAGATGAAGACTTTTTAGAAGAATTAGAAGAGGCATTAATATTATCAGATATAGGAATAGAAACATCAGTTACAATAATAGGAAGACTAAGAGAAAGAGTAAAAAAAGAAAAGATAGAAGATGAAGAACAAGTAAGACAAACTCTAAGAGAAGAAATAATAAAAATATTAGATGTAGAAAACAAAGAACTAAAATTAGAAACAAAGCCATCAGTAATATTAGTAATAGGAGTAAATGGAGTAGGAAAAACAACATCAATAGGAAAAATAGCAGCAAGACTAACAAAAGAAGGGAAAAAGGTAGTAATAGCAGCAGCAGATACATTTAGAGCAGCAGCAGTAGAACAATTAGAAATATGGGCAAAAAGAAGTAACTCAGAAATAGTAAAAAGAGAAGAAGGGATAGACCCAGCTTCAGTAGTATATGAGGCAATAAAAAGAACAAAAGAAACAAATGCAGATGTTTTAATTTGCGATACAGCAGGAAGATTACACAACAAAAAATACTTAATGGATGAATTAAACAAAATACAAAAAGTAATTAATAAAGAAATGAGTGAATGTTCAAAAGAAGTATTATTAGTAATAGATGGAACAACAGGACAAAATGCTATATCGCAAGTAAAAGCATTTAAAGAAGAAGCAGATATAACAGGATTGGTGTTAACAAAATTAGATGGTACTGCAAAAGGTGGAGTAGTAATAGGAATAGTAGAAGAAAATAAGATACCAGTTAAGTTTATAGGTATTGGTGAACAAATAGATGATATGGAAATATTCAATTCAGAAGATTTTGTAAAAGCGATTATATAATTAAATAGGGTTAATATATACAAAAAAAGAAACAAGAAAATAAACCTAATATGAATGTGGAGGAAAACATTGGAAAAAATAAAAGAAATATTAAAAAACAAAAATTCAAGAGTGGTATTAGTAATATTATTTTTAATAATATTCATATTAATAACGATAATAGTTCAAAGAGGAACATATTTAGAATATAAAGAATTAGGAGACCAATATATACATATTTTTGAAATGAATTTAAAATGCAAATATACTATAATGGCAATAAGTTTTGCAATTATATATATAATAGTATATTTAATAAATAGAGGAGTAAAAAAAGGTATAAAACCATTTTTGGAGCAAGACAATGTAAAAATGCCAAAATTCTTAAATAAATCATTAGCATTAGTAATAGCAGTGATAGGAAGTGTAATAATATCAAACATGTTACAAGAAAAGATATTAATGCTAATGAGTAATGTAACATTTCAAACAACAGATCCAATATTTAATCTAGATATATCATATTATATGTTTATAAAACCAGTAATAGAATTAGGAATACAATTATATATAACATCTGTAATATTGACAAGTATATATATGTCAGCATATTATATCATAATATTTAGTATATACTGTAATGGAGTAGATAGAGAATTACTAAAGAAGAGTTTATTATTCAAAAAATTGCAAAGAAATGTAATACTAATAGCTATAGGAATAGCAACAGCCACATTTGTAAACACACAAAATATAGTGCTAGAGCCATTCTTAAAATTAAAGAATGAAGCAGAAACAGAATTAATAGGTGCAGGATTTATAGAATCAACAATAAAACTAATAGGATATCAAATATTTTCAGTAGTAGTAATAATAGTAGGAATATTAGGAATAAAATATTTCAAAAAAAATCAAGCCAAGAAAGTATTAGCAAGACTAGCAATAATACCTTCATATTTAATAATATTTTTTTTAACAACACAAGGATTTTATTATATTTATATGAATTCAAATGAATTAGACAAGCAATGGGAATATATATCAGATAACATAGAATTCACCAAAAAGGCATATAACTTAGAAATATCAGAGCAAAATTTAGACTATACAGGAATAATTAGATTACAAGAGATAGAAGAAAATCCTCAAGTAATAAGCAACATACCATTAGTAAGTAAAACAATGGTACAAAACACATTAGAAGATACACAAACACAAACAGGGTATTATACATATAAAAATGTAGCTTTAGCACAATATAAAATAGCAAACAAGAACAGATTAGTATATACCGCCCCAAGAGAAATATCAAGTGGTAATGCCACATATAATTATAAAACATATGAATATACACACGGATTAGGGGAAATAATAGTATCAGCAACAGATACAACAGAAAGGGGAACAGTACAATATATACAAAAAGATATAGAAGGGAATAACAACGCAGTAAAAATACAGCAACCCAGAATATATTTTGGCTTAGAAACTAATGAAACAATAGTAACGAATTCAAAAGACAAAGCAGAATATGATTACACAGACTCTGAAGGAAACCAGTATACATTTGAATATACAGGGAAAGCAGGTTTACAACTAGGATTTTCCGATAGACTTATATTAGCCACGAAACAGGGTAATTTCAAATTAGCTTTTTCAGACTCAGTAACAAATGAAAGCAAAATACTAATAAATAGAAACATTAGACAAAGAGCAAAAAGAGCATTACCATATTTAATGTATGATGAAAATCCATATACTGTAATAGATGATAAAGGAGATATATATTGGGTAATAGATGCATATACAACATCAAGTGAATATCCATATTCAACATATACAGAAATCCAATATGAAGGGCAAAAGCATAGAATAAATTATATAAGAAATTCTGTAAAAGTAATTATAAATGCGTATGATGGAACAATGAAATTTTATATAACAGATAGAACAGATCCAATAGCAATAGCATACAACAAGTTATATCCAGATTTATTTGAAGATAAGGATGCAGTAATACCAGAAGATATATCAAGCAAATTCATATATCCAAAGTTTCTATATGATGTACAAGCGAAAATGCTTGAAATATATCATAATGTAAAACCAGAAGTATTATATAGAAGTAATGATATATGGAAATTTGCAACATACAATACAAACCAAACAAATAAATCAGTAGGAGAAACATTAGATTCATATTATACAATGCTAAAAACCACAGATTCTGATACAGAAAAATTAGGTCTAGTACAAATGTATACTAAAGATGGTAAATCAAATATTATTTCATATTTAGTAGGAGAATGTAATGGAACAAATACAAAACTAAGCATATACAAATTCTCGGCAGA
The DNA here is from genome assembly GCA_947087745.1 of uncultured Clostridium sp. Classification (GTDB taxonomy): domain Bacteria; phylum Bacillota; class Clostridia; order TANB77; family CAG-508; genus CAG-269. Next base: position 8,321 of record CAMUDX010000036.1, read on the forward strand.
TACCAATTTACTAGGACCAACACAGTTAGATAAGCAGATAGAACAAGATGAAACAATATCTAAGCAATTAAATAGTTTAAACATAACAGGGTCAAAAATTTCAAAAAATATAATAATAGTGCCAATAGAAAATACATTATTATATATAGAGCCAATATATCAAACTATGATAAATGAATCTGATGTACCAAGTTTAAAAAAGGTTATAGTGGCATCAGGAACTAAAATGGCTATAGGTGATAACATCACAGAAGCACTTGAAAATTTACTTTCACAATACGCACTTAATATTCAAATAGATAGAACAGAAGATATTGATGGAATGATACAATCAATAATTCAGGCAAATAAGAACTTAAAAGAATCTAGTGATAGTAAAAATTGGGAAATAATGGGTAGAGACATACAAGAATTACAAGATTTAATAGACATATTAGAAAAGTTAATTGATGAAAAGGAGAAGACCACAGTTCAAGAAACAGAGCCAATTAACGATATAGAAAATGAGTAAAAATAAGAAATTCATTTATACATATATAACATTTTATATGTGTATAAGTGAATTTTTATTTTTCTCTTATTATATATGATAAATGAAATATTTTAACTATTCAACAAGATAGTATTATTACACAACAAAAAAGGGGTTTATAATGTCTGAAAAAAAAGAAAATAAGATAGAAGAAAAATTAAACATTTTAGAATTAGGGATTGATAAAATTAATAGAACTTTAAAAAAGAGAGAACTGCATGATTTAGTATATATTTTAGGAAGCAAAAGAGAAATTTTAAGGCGAAACCTGCTAGCAGGAATTTCTAGAGGAATTGGTACAGGTATAGGATTTACAATAATAACAGCAGTAATAATATATTTCTTACAAAAAATTGTAAGACTAAATATACCTGTTATAGGAGAATACATTAATGACATCATAGAAATTGTACAGCATTCGAAATAGAAGAGATTTTAAACATATTACTAGTGTAGACTGCTAGTATTTTATGAGCTGTACATTTATGAAAAAATAATGTTACAAAATTTACTTGCTATTTTAATTGAATATGATAAAATACAAGTGTTAAGAAAAATGTGAAACATTAAAAGATTAGATAAAATAAACAACCTAAATCAAAAAGGAAGAGAAGAAATGATAGCAGAAGTAATAATAGAAAGCCCAGCAAAACAACTAAATAGAACATTTGATTACAACATACCTCAAGAGATAGAAGAATATATAGGAGTAGGGAGTGCTGTACTAGTACCATTTGGAAGAAAAAAAGAATTAGAAGAAGCATATGTAGTAGGAATAAAAGAAAACACAGAATATGAAGTAAAAGACATAGTAAAATTAAAACATAATCTAACAGAAAACCAAATAAGACTAGCAAGATGGATGTCAAAAAAATACTTTTGCAATGTATCAGAATGTATCAAATTAATGTTAGCACCAGGAACTAAGAGAAAAAATGAAGTACAAGAAAAAAAAATAAATGTAATATATTTAAAAAAAGAAGCAGAAGAAATAGAAAATGAAATAAAACAAGGAAAAATCAAATCAGAAAAACAAAAAAGAATATTACAATTTTTAAAAGACAACGAAGGGTCATCAGCATCAGAGACAGAAATGTTTACAGATTGTTCAAATGCAATACTAAAGACATTAGAAAAAAATAGATATATAGAATTTATAGAAAAGAAGGTAGAAAGAAATCCACTAATAAGTAAAACGGTAGAAAAGACAGAAAGGCTACAACTAACAGAAGAACAACAACAAGCATATAACAAAATAGAAGAAACAATAGAGAACGAAGAAAATAAAGAATATTTAATATATGGAGTAACAGGATCAGGAAAAACGGAGATATATTTACAATTAATAGAAAAAACAATAAATAAAGAAAAAGTGGCAATGATGCTAGTTCCAGAAATATCATTAACCCCACAAACAGTAGACAGATTTATTGGAAGGTTTGGAAAAGAAAAAATTGCTATATTACACAGCAAGCTATCAATAGGAGAAAGGCATGACGAATGGAACAAAATAAAAGATGGCAAAGCAAACATAATAATAGGAACTAGGTCTGCAATATTTGCTCCAACAGAGAATATAGGAATAATAATAATAGATGAAGAACATGATAGTTCATATAAATCAGAAAGTACACCAAGATATAATGCCAAAGAAATAGCAAGCATATTAGGAAAACAATTAAAATTTCCAGTAGTATTAGGAAGTGCAACACCAGATATAAACACATATTATAAAGCACAAACAGGAAAGATAGAATTATTAAGACTAACTAAAAGAGCAAATAAATCAGCATTACCACAAATAGAAATAGTAGATTTAAAACAGGAATTAGCAAATGGAAATCGAAGTATGTTAAGTGTATCTTTATACCAAAAGATAGAAGAAAATTTAAAAAACAAAAAACAAACGATACTATTTTTAAATAGGCGAGGATATTCAACTTTCATCATGTGCAGGGACTGTGGATATACAATAAAATGTAAAAACTGTAATATTAGTATGACATATCACAAAAAAGAAAACAAACTAAAATGTCATTACTGTGGAGCAGAACAAAAAGTAGCTACAATATGTCCTAATTGCAAAAGTACACGAATAAGATATTTCGGAACAGGAACACAAAAGTTAGAGCAAGAAATAAATAAAATATTTCCAAATGCACAAACAATAAGAATGGATGTAGATACAGTAAATAAGAAAAACTCACATGAAGATATATTAAATCATTTTAAAAATGATAACATAGATATATTAATAGGAACTCAAATGGTAGTAAAAGGACATCACTTTCCAAATGTAACATTAGTAGGTGTTATAGCAGCAGATAGCAGTTTAAATGTAGATGATTACAGAGCAAATGAAAGAACATTTCAAATATTAACACAAGTAGCAGGAAGAGCAGGCAGAGAAGGAACAGATGGGAAAGTAATACTACAAACTTACAACCCAGATAATTTTTGCATAGAACTAGCAAAAAAGCAGGATTATGATGAATTTTATAAAACTGAAATCGCTTTAAGAAAACAGTTGAAATATCCACCCTTTTGCGATATAATCATAATTAGTTTTAACAGTAAAAAAGAAACAGAATTAGAAAAGTCAACAAAATTTGTATATAAATATTTAAATACAAAATTGGACAAGCAATATTATACAGTATATCAACCGATGCCATCTCCAATAGACAAAATACAAAACAAAATAAGATGGAGAATGATAATAAAAGGAAATATGAAAAAAGAAGCATATGAAATAATAAATGAATGTTTAAAAGAATTCTATAAATTAAATTTAAGAAATACTGCGATTTACGCAGACATAAATCCAAACAATATGATATAATTTAAATATTATAAAATGAATGATTTAAAATAACCATTGAGAAAGGGTGAAGAAAATGGCTATAAGAACAATAAGAGAAGAAGGAGACGAAATACTAAGTAAAAAATCAAGAGAAGTAGATAATATCCAAGATTCTAAAATACAAGAATTAATAGATGACATGCTAGAGACTATGTATAAAGCAAATGGGGTAGGACTAGCTGCTGTACAAGTAGGAATACTAAAACAGATAATAGTAATTGATGTAGAAGAAGATTGCAGTAATCCAATAGTATTAATAAATCCCAAAATAATAAAAGAAAAAGGAACACAAGAAGTAGAAGAAGGATGTTTAAGTTTCCCTAACAAATTTGCAAAAGTTGTAAGACCAGCAGAAGTTATTGTAGAAGCATTAGATAGAAACGGAAAGAAAATAAAAATAAAAGCAAAAGAATTACTTGCACAAGCAATTAGTCATGAGTTAGACCATTTAAACGGAATAGTTTTTATAGACAAGATAATACCTGGAACATTAGAAGTAGTAAAAGCAAATGATAACGCAGTTAAAAAAGATTTAAAAAATAATTAGAATAAGGAGTAATTTATGAATAATGAAGAAAATAAAAATGAAGAAATAAACAACAATGCAAATCATGAGATAAAAAAAGAAAAACAAAGCACGGCAAAAAGGATTTTTGGAATAGTAAAAAGGATAGTAATAATAGGAATACTATTAGCCATGGTAGCATTTGTATTGCTATATGCATCTAGATATTATAGAGATGATACTATAAAAGATAAAACAAATTTAGTACTAAACAGCAATAATGTAACTGCAAAATTAAAAGAAAAAATAATAATAGAAGATGATATAATATATTTATCTATGAAAGATATAAAGAACTTTTTAGATTATTATATCTATGAAGAAGAAGAAACTAAGCAAATAATAACAACAACAGATAGAAAAATAGCAGCAATAAATTTTAAAGACAAAACAATGGTTGTAAATGGGGCAAATACTAAGATAAAAGCAACAGCAATGAAAAAAGATGATAAAATATATTTGCCAATCTCCGAGTTATCAGATGTATATGAAATAGAAATAAAATACATAAAAGAAACAGACACAGTAACAATAGACTCATTAAACAGAGCACTAGAGAAAGCAATAATAACAAACGATGTAAGTGTTAAATCGCATACTAGAACATTATCAAGAACAGTTGACAAAATAAAAGCATTAGATAGTGTAATAATAATTAAAGATATGAATAATGGATGGACAAAAATAAGAACAAAAAATGGAAAAATCGGATTTGTTCAGACAGATAAATTAAAAGATTTTGTACAGGTAAGAGAAGCAGAAGTAGTAGAAAAACAAGTAAAAGAAAAAATAAATATGTTTTGGGATTACTATTCAGAAAGTAGAATGGCCCCAGATAGAACAGGTGAAAAATATGAAGGAGTAAATGTAGTATCACCAACATTTTTCTATATAAATGCAGATGCTGAGTTCGTTGAAAAGGGAGGAGAATCTATCAGTCAATATGTAAAATGGGCAAAAGATAATGGGTATAAAGTTTGGCCATCAGTATCAAATGATGTAGCATCACATGCTGGTATAGGAGTAACATCAAGTATTTTAAACAGTTATGAAAAGAGACAAGAATTAATTGATAATATCATTGAAGTTTGCAAAAAATATGAATTAGATGGAATAAACATAGATTTTGAATATATGTATGAAAAGGATAAAAATCTATTTTCAAGATTTATAATAGAATTAACACCACGAATGAAAGAAATGGGATTAGTTACATCTGTTGATGTAACAGCACCAGACGGATCACCAAACTGGTCTTTATGCTATGATAGATATGTATTAGGAAAAATAGCAGACTATTTAATATTTATGGGATATGATCAATATGGTACATCAAGTAAAACAGCAGGTACTACAGCAGGATATAACTGGGTAGAAATAGCTCTAAAAAAATTCATAACAACATATGAAGTAGATTCTGAAAAAATAATTTTAGCAATACCTTTTTATACTAGAATATGGACAGAAACTAAAGATGGTAAACTTTCAAGTAAAGCTGTAAAAATGAAAGATATTGAAAATATAATTAGTAAAGAAATATCTAGTGATGTAGAGAGAGTTTGGCTTGATGATGTAAAGCAATATTATATAGAAGGTAAGTCTGGTTCAAGTATAAAGAAAATGTGGATTGAAGATGAGAAGTCAATAGAGGAAAAACTATCACTTGTATCTGAATATAATTTAGCAGGAGTTGCTAGTTGGCAAAAAGGTTTTGAACTTGATACAATCTGGGAAGTTATAGATAGAGAATTAGATAATAAGTAATATAGTTAGAACTAAAAATTTATAATGATGTTACATAATGCAAAAGGCGAAGTATTTAACACTTCGCCTAGATTTTATTTAATTAACTTGTGGAAAATTTTCTTGCCTTTTTTGATAATAGCATATCCATTATCAAAATCTTTATCAGAAAGTACGAAAGATACATCATCAATTTTTATATCATTTAAAGAAATTCCGCCTTGTTCAATTAAAGTTCTAGCTTGCCCTTTAGAAGGAGCAATACCTGAAAGAATAATTGCATCAACTAAAGAAATATTAATATCATCTAATTTAGAAGAAGGCATGCTATCTATATTACCTTCACCACCAAATAAAGCATTTGAGGATTCTTCAGCTTTTAAAGCTTCACTTTCTCCATGAATAAGTTTTGTAATTTCAAAAGCTGCAATTTTTTTAGCCTCATTTATTTGGGCATCTTGTAAAGAAGAAAGTCTATTAACTTCATCCATAGGTAAATTAGTTAATAAGCAAAGAACATTTTTAACATCACTATCTGCAATATTTCTCCAATATTGATAAAATTCATATGGTGAAGTTTTCTCACTACTTAACCATAAAGCACCTTTTTCAGTCTTTCCCATTTTTTTACCTTCTGAATTAGTAAGCAGTTTAAAAGTTAGACCAAAAGAATCATCTTTACCAATTTTTCTAATTAATTCAACTCCTCCAATAATATTAGACCATTGGTCATTACCACCAATTTCAAGTTTACAACCATAAGTATTATATAGATGTAGAAAATCGTAAGATTGCATAAGCATATAACCCATTTCAAAAAAAGTTAAACCTGTATCTAATCTATTTTTGTAACATTCAGCAGCTAACATTTTGTTAATAGAAAATAAACTGCCAATATCACGCATAAATTCAATATATCGTAAATCTAAAAGCCAATCAGCATTATTAACAATAATTGCTGCATTTTCACCTTCAAAACTTAAAAACTTAGCAATTTGTTTTTTGATAGATTCAATATTTTTATTAATATCTTCATTAGTTAACATTTTCCTCATATCAGTTTTTCCAGATGGGTCACCAATGATAGCGGTTCCACCGCCAACTAATATAATAGGTCTATGACCGCATTTTTGTAAGTAAGATGCAACCATTAGAGATATAAAATGTCCTATGTGAAGGCTATCAGCAGTAGGATCTATACCTAAATAAAATGATAGTTTCTTGTTTGCAAATAATTCTTTCATTTCTTGTGGATGTGTCATTTGCTCAATATATCCACGCTCTTCTAATATGTCTAGTGCGTTCATTATAATTCCTCCTATTTAAAATAGCTAAGTTATTAATAAAAATCTTAGCTATATAACTTATTTTATTAATGTTTTTTAAAGATTAGTAATATCAGTATTTCCTAAATTTTCAATTCCATCAACATTTAAAAATCTATTTAAATTTTTAGTAGATATTCCAGTTCCAACTGAAACAACATCAATAGAAGAAAATCCATTTTCCTCTATATAATTTTTTAGAGTTGATAACTCTAACGCATCTTTTGGACTACACTTTGGGCAGACACTTCCTCCAGATACATAGAAAGCACCACAACGGCTACATTTATTAAAATCCATATTAATTCCCCCATTCAATTAATGTGTATAATATTATATTAATATTTACTGTTTGACAAATTGTATCATAAAACATTAAAAATAGGAAGAGTTTTTGAAAAAAAATGTTGTGTAACAAAATTAACTAAAAAGTTGATATATTATAATAATAATGTTATAATTGAGAGCGAGTTGTGCAAAATTGCCGACCAAAAAAATATAGGAGGGTGGAACTTATGAAACCACTAAGAGTTAAAGGATGGACACGACGGAAAGGAATCACTGTAAGCGAATTGCTTGAAAATGATTTCGCAATCGGTGATTGGGACTTCATAAAGGGTGAAATAAAACCTTATGAAGGAGAACTATGCTGTCATGAAGTATTCATTACAGGTGGAATATTGGGAAATAATAAAATGCCAGTAAACAATCCTGACCAACTTATTTCAGCGATAGCCAGTCAAACTAAAGTCGCTGTAACTTATGGTAATCCCCGAGATTCAGTAAGCATCTTATTTAGTAAAAGAATGATTAAGGATGCTAAAATCATACTGTATGAGGGTGCTGATGAGTATGGAGAAGACACGAGTAGCTGGACTGAAACTGCAGATGAAACTGATTATGATGATGTTCCGGAGGACTAATAACAATATTATACAGTAGATTCATGGCATAGCATAATTAGTCCAAAATAACCTTTAACCAAACACAGATGGGAGCGAGAGCTCCTATTTGTGTTTTTAACACATTTAATAAATAATAGGTTAATAAGAAAGTCCTTTCTTTGATATTGTTTTTTTTGTTTAACTAATTATATCAAAGGACTTTCTTTTTTTCCATTCCTAAACCATTTTAGTATGAGTTTTTTTCGCTGGGGAACTCCCTAGATTTCAACATTTTTAAGCTCTAA
>CAMUDX010000037.1 GCA_947087745.1 uncultured Clostridium sp.
ATGAACGAGTGAGCATTTATAAAAAATGTTGCACTGGCAAATGAAATTTTCCTTGATGTAATTTATGATTATTAAATTTCAAAAAGTATTTACAAACATTTGTACTGTATGGTATAATATGAAATATATTGAAGAATATATTAATGTAAGGAGAATTTATTAAATATTGAAAATATTGATTTTGAGAATTAACAAAAAAACTTATAAATTCGGTCGGCAGTATCGACCAAATTCGATAAGAATAGTTTTAAACAAATTAGGATTACTAAAAGATAATAAATTATTAAATGCAGGGAATGCTTTATTTTGTGACAATAATAATGTAGAACTTCAAATGGCGATTTTTGCAACAGATACAAAAACAACATTTATAGATATAGATAAAGTGGAAGGAAACATCTTCGATTTAATAAAAATAGGACAAGAATATATTAAAAAAAATATTATATGGAATGTAAAGATAACAGATAAAAGAGAAGAATATCCAGAAATTCCACTAGATTCTATAAGAGAGGCTATTATAAATAGTTATGTACATAGGCTATATCAAGACCCTAAAGGCACTGAAATATCAATATTTAAAAATAAAGTAGAAATATATAATCCAGGAACATTCCCTGAACAATATACACCAGAAGATTATATACAAAATAGAGCACATTCAGTATTTAGAAATCCGATAATTGCTAATATTTTGTATAAATCAAATGATACAGAAACTTACTCTTCAGGTATAAGAAGATATATGAAGAATGTACAGCAAATCAAGTAAAAGTTGAATTTAGAAAAGAAAAAATAGGATTTACAATAATTTTTTATAGAAAGAATTATGAAAAAGAGAATGAGACTACTAAAAATGTCCCTGTAAATGTCCCTGTAAATGTTAAATTAAATATTACAGAAGAAAGTATATTAAAAATAGTTATAAAAAATCCACAAATTACTCAAATTTCAATAGCAAACAAGTTGGAAATCTCTGAAAAAACAGTAAAAAGAAATATTGCTAAATTAAAGGAAAAGGGAATTATAGAAAGAATAGGAGCAGATAAAAATGGATACTGGAAAATTATTAATAACTAAGGAGGAAAAATGTTTAAATTAGTATCAAATTATAAGCCAACGGGAGACCAGCCACAGGCAATAGAATACCTATCAAAAGGAATAGAAGAAGGCAAGAAATTCCAGACGTTACTTGGAGTTACAGGTTCAGGAAAAACTTTTACAATGGCAAATATAATAGAGAGAGTACAGAAACCAACACTAGTATTAGCACACAATAAAACACTAGCAGGACAACTCTATTCTGAGTTTAAGGAGTTTTTTCCAGATAACCGAGTAGAGTATTTTGTTAGTTATTATGACTATTACCAACCAGAAAGTTATATAGCAAGCTCAGACACATATATCGAAAAAGATGCATCAATAAATGACGAAATAGACAAATTAAGACATTCAGCAACAGCTTCTCTATTTGAAACAAGGGATGTAATAGTGGTAGCATCAGTATCATGTATATATGGATTAGGAGACCCAATAGACTATGAGAATATGATAGTATCATTACGACCAGGAATGAATAAAGCAAGAAATGAAGTAATAAAAAAGCTAATAACAATGCAATATAGTAGAAATGAATTAGAATTTAAAAGAGGAACATTTAGAGCAAAAGGAGATGTATTAGAAATATATCCATCAGATCAAAGTGAAACAGCATTAAGAGTTGAATTTTGGGGAGATGAAATAGAAAAAATATCAGAAATAAATCCATTAACAGGAAAATCAACAGGAATGAGAGAACATATAATGATATTCCCCAACTCACATTATGTAACATCACAAGAAAAAATGGAAAGAGCAATAGTAACAATAGAAAAAGAGATGGAAGAAAGAGTAAGATATTTCAAAGAACAAAATAAATTAATAGAGGCACAAAGAATAGAAGAAAGAACTAATTTTGATATAGAAATGATGAAAGAAACAGGATTTTGTCAAGGAATAGAAAATTACTCAAGACATATAAGTGGAAGAGAGCCAGGAACACCACCATTTACATTATTTAACTATTTTCCAAAAGACTTTTTATTGTTAATAGATGAATCACATGCGACAATACCACAAGTAAGAGCAATGTATAACGGAGACAGGTCAAGAAAAGACTCTTTAGTAAATTATGGTTTCAGATTACCATCGGCATATGATAATAGACCATTAAAATTTGAAGAATTTGAAGAAAGATTAAATCAAGTTGTATTTGTAAGTGCAACACCTGCCGATTATGAAAAGGAACACAGCAAAGAAAATGTAGTAGAACAAATCATAAGACCAACAGGACTATTAGATCCTAAAATACAAGTAAAACCAGTAGCAAATCAAATAGATGATTTAATACAACAAATAAGAATAAGAACTGAAAGACAAGAAAGAGTATTAATAACAACACTAACTAAGAAAATGGCAGAAGATTTAACAGAATATTTAAAAAACTTAGACATAAAAGTAAATTATATGCATTCAGATACAAAAGCATTAGAAAGAATGGAGATAATAAGAAATTTACGATTAGGCGAATTTGATGTATTAGTAGGAATAAACCTATTAAGAGAAGGGTTAGATATACCAGAAGTATCACTTGTAGCAATACTAGATGCAGATAAAGAAGGATTTTTGCGTTCAGAAAGAAGTTTAATACAAACAATAGGGCGTGCTGCAAGAAATACAGAAGGAACAGTAATAATGTATGCAGATGAACTTACGGATTCAATGGAAAAAGCAATAAAAGAAACAAATAGAAGAAGAGACATACAAGAAAAGTATAATATAGAGAATAATATTGTTCCACAAACTATCAAAAAATCTGTAAGAGAAGCAATAAAAGCTACACAAGTAGAAGACATAAAAGTAGAATATAAACTAGAAGATGAAAAAGATTTAAAACAAGTTATAAATGAACTAACAGAAGAAATGTTAGAATATGCAAGTAAGATGGAATTCGAAAAAGCAGCAGAAATAAGAGATAAGATTAAAGAATTAGAAAAAATATTATAATAAGAAATAACAAAAATGTAAAAACTAAAAATGGGGGGCAAAAACAAAATGAATGATAAAATAATAATAAAAGGAGCAAAAGAGCACAATTTAAAAAATATAAATATAGAAATACCAAGGGACAAGCTAGTAGTAATAACAGGACTATCTGGATCTGGAAAATCATCATTAGCGTTTGACACATTATATGCAGAAGGACAAAGAAGATATGTAGAAAGTCTATCATCATATGCAAGACAATTCTTAGGACTAATGGAAAAGCCAGATGTAGAAGCTATAGAAGGATTATCACCTGCAATATCAATAGACCAAAAAACAACATCAAAAAATCCACGTTCAACTGTAGGAACAGTAACAGAAATATATGATTATATTCGTTTACTATATGCAAGAATAGGAATACCATATTGTCCAAATTGCGGTAAAAAAATAGAAAAACAAACACTAGATCAAATAGTAGAAAATATATTAACATTAGAAGAAGGAACAAAAATACAAATATTAGCACCAGTTGTAAGAGGAAGAAAAGGAGAATATACAAAACAACTAGAAGATTTTCAAAAACAAGGATTTGTGCGTGTAAAAATAGATGGACAAATTTATGAATTAACAGATGACATAGAATTAGATAGAAAGAAAAAACATGATATAGACTTAATAGTGGATAGGTTAGTCATAAAAGAAGATATAAGAAGTAGATTAGCAGAATCAGTAGAAGCAGCATTAAAATTTGCAGATAATCTAGTAAAAGTAGATATAATAGGTGATAAAGAAGTACTATATAGTTCAAACTATGCTTGCCCTGATTGTGGATTCAGCTTTCCTGAGCTAACACCAAGAATGTTTTCATTCAATAATCCATTTGGAGCATGTCCTGAATGTACAGGTATAGGATATTTAATGAGAATGGATGAAGAATTAATAATTCCAGATAAAAACAAAACACTATATGATGGAGTAAGAGCTTTTGGGTCAAGTACAATGAAAAAAGGTGAAACAATGGCTAAAATGTATTTCGAAAGTATAGGAAGATATTATGGTGTAGACATACAAAAACCAATAAACAAATTACCAAGAGAATTTTTAGAAAAGATATTATATGGAACAGGAAATGAAAAAATAGATTTTGAATTCGAATCACCAGCAGGAACAAGAAAGTTTACCACACCATTTGAAGGAGTAATACCAACACTTGATAGAAGATATAGAGAAACACAATCACAAGGAATGAGAGACTTCTATGAAATGTATATGAGTGAATCACCATGTTTAGTATGTAATGGAGCAAGGCTAAAAAAGGAAATATTATCAGTAAAAATAGGAGACAAAAACATAAATGAATTAACAGAAATGTCAATTAGAAATATAAAAAAATATTTAAATGATTTAAAATTAAATAAAACAGAAGTAATGATATCAGAAATGATACTAAAAGAAATTGATAATAGACTACAATTTTTAATAGATGTAGGACTTGAATATCTTACATTAAGTAGAAGTAGTGGAACATTATCAGGAGGAGAAGCACAAAGAATAAGACTAGCAACACAAATAGGATCAGGACTAACAGGAGTATTATATATACTAGATGAGCCAAGTATAGGATTACATCAAAGGGATAATGAAAAACTATTAGCAACATTAAAAAAACTTAGAGATTTAGGAAACACATTACTTGTTGTAGAGCATGATGAAGATACAATGTATGCAGCAGACCAAATAATAGATATAGGACCAGGAGCAGGAGTACATGGTGGAAATGTAATGGCACAAGGAACAGCAGAAGAAATCAAAAAGATAGAAGGCTCTATAACTGGAGATTATTTAAGTGGAAGAAAACAAATAAAAGTACCTAAAACGAGAAGAAAAATAACAAAAGGTAAAGTAATAGAAGTATGTAATGCAACTGAAAATAACTTGAAAAATGTAAGTGTAAAATTTCCACTAGGAGTATTTAACTGTATAACAGGAGTATCAGGATCAGGAAAAAGTACATTAATAAATGAAGTATTATATAAAAACTTAGCAAAAGAAATAAATAAGTCAACGGAAAAACCAGGTAAATGCAAACAAATAAAAGGGATAGAAAATATAGATAAAATAATAAATATAGACCAATCACCAATAGGAAGAACGCCAAGGTCTAATCCAGCAACATACACAGGGGTATTTGACTTAATAAGAGATATATTCGCTGGAACAAATGAAGCAAAAATGCGTGGATATGAAAAAGGAAGATTTAGTTTTAATGTAGCAGGTGGAAGATGTGAGAGCTGTTCAGGAGATGGAGTACACAAAATAGAAATGCATTTCTTACCAGACATATATGTACCTTGTGAAGTATGTAAAGGAAAAAGATATAATAGAGAAACACTAGAAGTAAAATACAAAGGAAAAGATATTTCAGAAGTATTAGACATGACAGTTGAAGAAGCATTAGAATTTTTTGATAAAATACCAAAAATAAAACAAAAAATTCAAACACTAGCAGATGTAGGACTAGGATATATAAAATTAGGACAACCATCAACAACATTATCAGGAGGAGAAGCACAACGTGTAAAGCTTGCAACTGAATTATCAAAAAGAGCAACAGGTAAAACATTATATATATTAGATGAGCCTACAACAGGTTTGCATATAGCAGATGTTCATAAATTAGTAGATATTTTGCAAAGATTAGTAGATACAGGAAACACCATAATTGTAATAGAACATAATTTGGATTTAATAAAAACGGCAGATTATATAATTGATTTAGGACCAGAAGGTGGAGATAATGGAGGAGAAATCATTGCTTGTGGTACACCTGAGCAAATTTGTAAAAATGATAAAAGTTATACAGGAAAATTCTTAAAAGGAAAATATATTGAATAAAAAAGAATAGGTAAAAAAAGAAAAGTAGGTAACTTAGACTAGATTACCTACTTTATTTTGAATATAAAAACTATCTATTGTTGTTATTTTGATTATTATTGTTATTATTGTTGTTTTTGTTGTTATTATTATTTTTGTTGTTTTTGTTATTTTTTTGGTTATTATTTTCTGACATAAAGAACACCTCCATTTTCATATAACACTTATAGTTTATCCAAATCAAAAATAAATATACATATAGAAGTACAATATTGACAATACTAAAAAAAAATAATAAAATTAAGAAAATTATAAAAAAATAAAACAAAAAGTGACAAAAATAAACAAAATGAATAAAATAATATAAGTAATAAACTTAAAATATTACATAAAAATACTTAGAAGGAGAATACAATGGAATACAGAAACGAAAAATTAGAAGAATTTAATAATTACATAAAAAACAAACAGATAGCTATAATAGGCTTAGGAGTAAGCAATTTGCCACTAATAGATTACTTATATAACAAAGGAGTAAAAATAACAGTATTTGACTCAAAACCAATAGAAGAAATATCAGAAGAAATAAAAGAAAAAATAGAAGAATACAAGATAGCATATTCTTTTGGAAAAGATTATTTAAGAAAATTAATAAAATTCGACATAATATTCAGGTCACCAAGTTGCCTGCCAACAACACCGCAATTAGTAGCAGAAGAAGAAAGAGGAGCAATAATAACAACAGAAATAGAACTAGTAATAAAAATGAGTCCAAGTAAAATAATAGGAATAACAGGAAGTGAAGGAAAGACAACAACAACAACACTAATATCTGAAATTATAAAACAATCTGGAAAAAGGTGCTTTTTAGGAGGAAATATAGGAATACCATTATTTACAGAAATAGAAAAAATGAAGCCAGAAGATATAGTAGTATTAGAATTAAGTAGTTTTCAATTAATGGGAATAGAAGTAAGTCCAGATATATCAATAGTAACAAATATAACACCAAACCATTTGAACATTCATAAAGACTATCAAGAATATATAGATGCAAAAAAGAATATATTCAAGTATCAAAATAAAGATGGAATATTAATAATTAATAATGATAACGAAATAACTAAAAATTTTGAAAGTGAAGCTCCTGGAAAAGTTATATTATTTAGTAGTAAACAAAAGCTAGATAATGGGTATATATTTGATAATGGTATAATAAAAGAATCAGAAGAAGGAATAAGACAACATATTTTAAATACAAAAGAAATAAAAATAAGAGGAATCCATAACTATGAAAATATAATGGCAGCACTAGCAGCAACAAAAGATATAGTAGATATTGAAAATAGTACTGAAACAATCAAAAACTTTTCAGGAGTGCACCATAGATTAGAATTAGTAAATGATGAAAATGGAATAAAATGGTATAATGACTCAGCCGCAACATCGCCTACAAGAACAATAGCGGCTCTAAATGGATTTACTGAAAATATAATATTAATAGCAGGTGGGTCAGATAAAAACTTAGATTATACACCTATTGCAAAACCAATATTAGAACATGTAAAAAGTCTCATTCTAATAGGAGAAACAGCAAAAAAAATATTAGATGCAGTAAAGAAAGAAGCAAACATACAGCATAAAAATATAGATATTCATATGTGTGACAGTTTAAAGCAAACAATCGATTTATCACGAAAATTAGCAGATGAAGGTGATGTAGTATTATTTTCACCAGCAAGTGCAAGTTTTGACATGTTTAAGAATATGTATGATAGAGGAGACCAATTTAGAGAGCTTGTAAATAGTAAAAACAAATAGATAAAGTAACAAAATCTTTTTACAAACATAAAATAAGTTTGTAAGGAGGTTTTTTATGTATAATAATGTTTATGAAGATTACATAAGAAGTATGATAGGAAGAAATAGTCAAAATTTACAGAATGATTATTTTAATTGTGGTAATAATATGTTTGATAGTAACATGTTTGATAATTCAGCATATAAAAATTATGAATTTCAAAATAATGTTATAAATTCGCAAATGCCAAATAATGGATATTTTGCAAATTCTAGTGAGTTAAATTTAGAGGAATGTTATCCAGAATTATATCGATTATTATATCCAATGATACAAAAAGTATGTATGAAATGTACAAGAAGTTTAAACAAAGAAGTAATAGATGAGATGGTAGATGAAGTTTATATAAACTTTGCAGGGGATGAAGGAGAAACAACACAAATAAATATAAATCTATCTAATGATGTAAGAAGCAGTAAAGATACAACAATAAACAATATGAACAATAATAAAGAAGCAGTAATAAATAATGTACGTAGTAGTTCAGTAATTAAAAACAATAATACTACTAGTAAAGTAATCACGAGTAAAGTAAATAATGTACCAAGTAGCAATACCACAGTATCAAGATTAGATAGAAGTGTTGATGAAACAAGGGAAGATAGACAATTCAGACAAAGAAATCCAATTTTAAATGACTTAATAAGAATACTTATATTAAGAGAATTATTAGGAAGACCAGGAGGAAACTTTAGACCACCATTTGGAAGACCTCCACACATGCCACCACATAATAGACCTAATGATAATTTTCCTAATTTCCCTAACAGACCAAATCAAGGAAGACCTAGAGAAAATAGAATGAATTTAAATCAAATGCAACAATCTATATATAATTCATATCCAAGTGATGTGTTTGAAGATGGATATAATATTTTTTAATAATATACTTAAAATACCCTAATATACCAAAAAAAATATGCATAATATCATACAAAAATGATTAAAATAATTATGACAGTATAAAATTACAATAATAATGTTGTAAAAATACAGTCTTTTATTTAATCAAAAAAGTCAACTGCTTAAAAAAATATAAAAACAAAAATATAGGGAGGAATACAAATGAAAGTAAATGAATGTATGTGTACAGATGTATACTCTGCTAATCCAGAAACAACAATATATGATGTAGTAAAAATAATGCAAGATAGACATGTAGGATGTGTACCAATATGTGATAAAGAAAATTGTATAGTTGGATTAGTTACAGATAGAGATATATTATTAAGAGGAGTAGCATGTGATAAAGATACAAAAACAACTCCTATATCTGAAATAATGACAAGTAATGTATGTTGTTGTAATGCAGAAGATGAAGTATATCAAGTAGAAAATAAAATGTCAGAACATCAAATAAGAAGAATACCTGTCGTAGAAAATAATAAAGTAGTAGGAATATTAACAATGGGAGATTTAGCGCATTGTGATAAAGAATTAGGAAAACAAGAAGTATGCACTACTATAGGAAATATATGTAGTTGTGAAGGAAAAGTAAAAAATTGTTGTTAGAAAATATAAAAAAATGAATTATTAGGATTACAAAAATAACAGCAAAAAGAAAAAGAGGTAATAAGAATGGTTTGGAATGTAAGTTACTGGGCGAATGTAGGCAAACGAATATTATATGTATTTGCAATATTAATAGGATTATACCTAAGCTTCAAACTTGCGGTCTTTTATATGCCATTTCTTATTGCTTTTATAATATCATTAATGATGGAGCCAGCCATAAGATTTCTAATGAAAAAGACAAATTTAACCAGAAAGTTGAGCTCAATTATAATTTTTATAATAACATTTGGCATAATAATAGGAGGACTAGCATGGGGTATAGCTACCTTAATTTCAGAATCAACTAATTTATTACAAGTAATAAACAACTATTTTGAAAAGGCATACATACAAATACAAGAATTAATTGCCAGTTTCAATTTTGATAAAATACAATTGTCAGATGAATTATTAAAAATAATACAAGAATCAGCAGGAGATATATTATATAAAGTATCTATATGGACAACATCAGTATTAAACAACTTAATAAATGTAATTACATCATTACCAACAATAATGATATATTTAGTAATAACAATACTATCATTATATTTTATATGTACAGACAAAATATATATGTTAGATATGTTAGAACATCATATGCCACGAATTTGGGTCAGAAAAATAGGTATACACTTAAAAGAAATAACAACAACATTAGGAGGATATTTAAAAGCAGAATTAACCTTGATATTAGTTTCATTTGTCATATCTCTTATAGGATTATATGTATTTATGTTTGCAGGATTAAATATACATTATCCGCTTCTAATCGCACTTGGAATAGGTTTTGTAGATGCTTTACCAATATTAGGCTCAGGTAGTGTAATGGTGCCTTGGGCAGTCATCTCCGCTTTAGATGGAGATTTAACATTAGGAATATCAGTATTAGTATTATGGATAATAATGAGTGTTGTAAGGCAATTTTTAGAGCCAAAATTAGTTAGCAATAAAATAGGAATACACCCAATATTTACACTTATTGCTATGTATACAGGCTTTAAAACAATAGGTGTTATGGGAATGCTTTTAGGACCAATAATATTAATAATTTTTAAAAATATTTTTGGTACATTAATTGAACAAGGAATTATAAAAACTATATTTGATAGAAATTAGAATAGGCTTAAATAAGTCTATTTTTTATTAGTTATACAGTTCAGTTTTAAATTATATAGTCCTGCTTAACCGTGATACAACTCAAAAAATAATTTGATACGCCCCTACAGGTACCACCAAATTATTTTTGAGTTTGTATCACTAACGCGGACTTAAAATATCTTTACTGAACTGTAAATATTATATAGGAAAGATTTTCAAAGATTAATAGACTTTTATATTCCAATATGATATAATACGCAATAAATAACATAATATCAAATAAAAAACATAGTGAAATTGGATGAACAAATGGAAGGAGAAAAAAATGGCAAAAATATTAGAAGATATATCAAGAACATTTAACGAATTTCTATTAATACCAAACTTAACAGATGAAAGATGCATACCAAGTAATGTATCACTAAAAACACCATTAGTAAAATATAAAAAAGGGGAAGAGCCAAAATATTATGCAAATGTACCAATGGTATCTGCAATAATGCAAGCAGTATCAGGAGAAGAAATGGGAATAGCATTAGCAAGAGAAGGAGGAGTAGCCTTTATATTTGGAGCACAACCAATAGAATCACAAGCAAAAATGGTAAGACATGTAAAAAAACATAAAGCAGGATTTGTAGTAAGTGACTCAAATGTAAAAAGCGGAACACCATTAAGAAAGGTAGTAGAATTAGTAGAAGAAACAGGACACTCAACAGTAATGATAACTGATGATGGAACAGCAAATGGAAAGTTAATAGGTCTAGTAACAGACAAAGATTATAGATTATCAAAAGCAGATTTAGATGCACCAATAGATGAATTTATGACACCAAAAGACAAATTATTTTATGCAACTGATGGAATAACTCTATCAGAAGCAAATGATTTAATATGGGAACACAAAAAAGCATGTTTACCAATATTAACAGAAGAAGGAAAATTAAAATATCTAGTATTTAGAAAAGATTATGAAGAAAGAAAACATAATCCAAATTCATTATTAGATGAAGAAAAAAGATACATAGTAGGAGCAGGAATAAATACAAGAGACTACGAAGAAAGAATACCAGCACTAGTAGATGCTGGAGTAGATATGTTATGTATAGATTCATCAGATGGATATTCAGTATGGCAAAAAAAGACAATAGAGTTTGTAAGAAAAACATATGGAGATAATGTAAAAATAGGTGCAGGGAATGTAGTAGACAAAGAAGGATTTAGATATTTAGCAGAAGCGGGAGCAGATTTTATAAAAGTAGGAGTAGGAGGAGGCTCTATATGTATAACTCGTGAAACCAAAGGAATAGGTCGTGGGCAAGCTAGCGCATTGATAGATGTTGTAGAAGAAAGAGACAGATATTTCAAAGAAACAGGAATATATATACCAGTATGTTCAGATGGAGGAATAGTACATGACCATCATATAACAATCGCATTAGCACTAGGAGCCGATTTTGTAATGATGGGAAGATATTTTGCACGATTTGATGAAAGTCCAACAAAGGTCGTAAAATTAGGAAATAACTATGTAAAAGAATATTGGGGAGAAGGATCAAACAGAGCAAGAAACTGGCAAAGATATGATATGGGAGGAGCTAAGAAACTTTCATTTGAAGAAGGAGTAGACTCATACATACCATATGCAGGTTCATTAAAAGAAAATTTAGATGTAACAGTTGCAAAAATAAAATCAACAATGTGTAACTGTGGAGCTATAACAATTCCTGAATTTCATGAAAAAGCGAGATTAACAATAGTTTCAGAAGTAAGTATTTCTGAAGGTAAAGCACATGATGTTATATTGAAGGAAGTTGATAAGCAATAACATCTTTCCTAAGAGCATAAAAAACAGGAGGAGCAAAATGATAAAAAAGGCAAGTTTTAGAGATACAATGCAAGTAGACTCTAAAGATATATTAAATATAGAAAAAGCAATACAACAACTAGAATTAGATTCAAGAAAATATAATGGAACGAAACAATCAAAATCGACTGTAGATATTTTCCATTCAGGACAAATGATGGCATTTGATGCACTTTTATCAGCAGGATTATTATTTAAACTTTATGAAACATGTGGAAAAACCATGGATGCACATATAATAACAAGAGTAAAATCACAAGCTAGTATAGAAGAAAAGAAAAAACGAATAGGTAGAAACAAAGGAAAAGACTTAGGAGACATAATAGGCTCATCTTTAATAGCAGATAGAGTACATAATTATACTGAAATAAACACTATATTTAATAGTCCAGAAATACAAACAAGGTATAATGAAAGACAATCTAATATAAGATTATTGAAAGAAGTATCAGAATTTATAATAGATTTAAATTCTGATGAAAATAATATAGCATCTGACTTGGATGATAACTATTCAAAAAATAATCATGAATTAGTTTCAAGGTTGAATACAAATAAAAAGGACTGTAGAACTATTAGAAAAAATTGTAATACATATTTACAAGAAAGTAAAACACCTAAAGGAGAAAGATTTCCTATTAATAGAACATTCAAATCTATGTGTAGGTATCTAATTAATGAAGAAATTCAAAGAGCATTTGCAAGTATTGAAGAAACTTTAAAAGGAGAAGAACAGAATAAACAAGAAGTAGAGAGGCAACTACAAGAGTTAATTCAGTATCGAGAAGATGACAAACAAAAAATAGATATGTTAAAAGGTTTACTAGCATTACAATGTCATAAAATTGAAATGATACAAAAACAAATAGAAATACTTAGAAAAAATATAGGAAATAAAGAAATTACACAACTAAAAATACTTTTATCAAGTTGCTTAAATACAGATAGAATAGAATTATTAGAGCAGATAGATAAGCATATAAGTAAGCAAATAGATGAGGGAGAAAAGAAAGACCAAAGTAGTGTTGAAAAAAGATATTGCCAATATTTAGCAATAGTATTATATCAGATAAAAAGATTAGAATTTGTAAATGATAAAGATAAATTTAAAGGAAAAATATATGAAACTATTGAACATTCATTATATACTCAGCTTGAAGAATATAGGGATGCAGAAATAGAAGGTCATACATATAAAAATATAACATTTAATGATGTACAAAAACTAACTACTAACCTTAGAAGATTAAATTCAAGATTAAGTGATAGATTACAACATGATATTTTAGATTATTCATTACAACTATATTTGAATGATGTAATAAAACAATTTACAGGGGAATGTCCATCTGAGCCAGACTTTAAAATAAAGAAGAATGGATATGTTGCAACACATATTGATATTGATATGATAAGAGCTGTTGTTGATAATCAACTTATAAGATTAAAAAAAGAGTTAAAACTAGTAACTCATCATAGAGATTTGGAATCAACTACTGGTAGTGCAGCATATGGTAGTGGAAGACAAGAAAACATGGCAGCCAAAACGAGAAAAATAGAATTACTAGAAAAGAACATAGAAGGAGCTATTAAAAGTTCAAAAGGACCAAGAACAAGAGAATGCAGTTTTCATGGAAATACTGCTGAACAATTAGACAAAGCAAGAGAAACTAATTATTTGTCAGATTTGATAAAAGATTCTAGTAATATATCAGAAACACAATTTGCTAAATCCCTACAAGAACAAAGAAATTGGCAAAGAAAACTATTTTCTGTAATTCCTAGATATTCACAAATAAGATATGATTCAGAAACAGATTCAGTAACTATAGAGTTTTTTAGTGATTATGAAAATGTGAAAAAGTATTATACTGAGACGAATTTACCTATTAAAAGAAAGAAAACATTAGAAATGTTAGAAAAACTTAAAGAGGATGGAAAAATATCTGATAGAACTACAACAATTAAACTTACACATAATCAATATAGATACTTTACAAGAAATAATTTAAGAACTTTAAAAGATTCTATAATAAATCTATATTTAGGTACATCTAAGCTAAAACCAGATAAATCTGATAAAAGAGAAGAAAAGTAGAAAATCAGTAAGACATATAGAGAAAAGAATGAACTATATAAAAATATAATTCATTCTTTTTTTATTTATTCCCATTCAATAGTTGCAGGAGGTTTGCTTGTAATGTCATATACTACTCTATTTACATTATTTACTTCATTAACAATTCTGCTAGAAACTCTTTCTAATACATCATAAGGTATTTTAGACCAACTACCAGTCATAAAGTCTGTAGTTTCAACTGCACGAAGAGCAACTGTATAATCATAAGTTCTTTCATCACCCATAACACCTACAGATTTTAAATTAGTTAAAACTGCAAAGTATTGATTAATATTTTTGTGTAATCTAGCATTTGCAATTTCTTCTCTAAAGATACTATCAGCATCTTTTAAAATTTCAAGTTTATTTTCAGTAATATCTCCTATTATTCTTATTGCTAATCCTGGACCAGGGAATGGTTGACGATATACTAAGTTTTCTGGGATTCCTAATTCTAATCCAGTTTTACGAACTTCATCTTTAAATAAATTTCTTAAAGGCTCTATAATTTCTTTAAAATCCACATAATCTGGAAGACCTCCAACATTATGATGACTTTTTATTACAGCACTTTTTCCTAACCCACTTTCTATAACATCAGGATAAATTGTACCTTGTACTAAAAAGTCTACTGTTCCTAATTTTTTTGCTTCCGCTTCAAATACTCTTATAAATTCTTCTCCAATAATTTTTCTTTTCTTTTCAGGGTCAGTAACACCAGATAATTTTTCTAAAAATCTGTCTTTTGCATTTACTCTAATAAAGTTTAAATCATAGTGCTCAGTAAATATCTTTTCTACTTCATCACCTTCATTTTTACGAAGTAATCCATGGTCAACAAAAATGCAAGTTAAGTTTTTTCCAATTGCTTTAGATAGTAATACTGCTGCAACAGAAGAGTCTACACCACCAGATAGGGCACATAATGCTTTTTTATCACCGATTTTTTCTTTTAAATTTTTAATTGATTCTTCTACAAATGATGACATTGTCCAATCTCCAGAGCATCTGCATATATTATATAAGAAATTTTTGATGACCTGTGTTCCATTTACAGAGTTATTTACTTCAGGATGAAATTGTATTCCATAAAAGTTTTTTTCTGTATTTTCCATAGCAGCATTTGGGCATGTGTCTGTATATGCTATATTTTTAAATCCTTTTGGTAATTTTTCTACATAATCTGTATGGCTCATTAAAAATTGGTTTTTACTACTAAATCCTTGAAATAGAGAAGAGGTATTCTCTATATTTACATCTATTGTTCCGTATTCTCTTTTTTCTGCCCTTGCTACATTTCCTCCTAATATATATGTCATTAATTGCATTCCATAGCATATTCCTAATATTGGTATTCCTAATTCAAATATTTCTTTACTGCATTGTGGTGAGTCTTTTCCATATACACTTGCTGGTCCTCCTGTGAAGATTATTCCTTTTGGATTTTTTTCTTTGATTTTTTCTATTGTGATGTCATATGGTACTACTTCTGAATATACATTGCATTCTCTTACTCTTCTTGCTATTAATTGGTTGTATTGTCCTCCAAAGTCTAATATTAATATTAATTCATTTGTTTTCATATAGTTTACCTCCTAGTATAATAAACTAAAATTTATATAATATGGATAAAGTTTATCATATATTAAAAAAATAGTAAAGAAAAATAATAAATTACAAGTACTAGAAAAAAATGAATTAGTGTCAAGAAGTTTCGGAAAAAAATCCAATGATATATAATTTGTTAGCGA